>NZ_CP043617.1:1800000-2100000 GCF_009258225.1 Sulfurimonas lithotrophica | reverse complement strand
AGCAATATTGCTTTTTTTAACTTTTAAAAAAATAAGCGGAATTATTATACCGCTGTTTGTCGTTATTTTAACTCTGCTAAGTACGATTGGGCTTATGGCTTTGTTTGGTTATCCAATAACTTCAATGACACAAATTTTACCCTCTCTTCTTTTAGCCGTATCAATAGGCGACAGTATCCATATTCTCTCAATTTTTTACCATAAATATGATGAAAGCGGTGATAAAAATCTTGCTATTAGCTATGCTATATCCCATTCGGGACTGGCGGTATTTATGACCTCTGTCACTACTGCGGCGTCACTTGCATCTTTTGCCATATCGGATATTGCACCCGTTGCCGCTCTTGGTATATTTTCTGCAATAGGTGTAACGATAGCTCTGATTTTTACCATAGTATTTATACCTATTATGCTTTCATTGTTTCCTATTAAACATAGAGTAAAAGACGAGGATAGTTTTCTTGACGCTTTTATGATAAAAGTTGCAAACTTTTCAATAAACTATTATAAAAGTATAGTTGCATCATCTTTGATTGTTATAGTCGTCTCCCTTGTTTTGGCTTCTCAGATGCATTTTTCACACAACCCTTTGCATTGGTTTAAAAAAGATAATAACGTCAGGGTAAATACCCAAACTATAGATAAAGAACTCAGGGGTTCTATAAGTATAGAGGTGGTACTCGATACAAAAAAAGAAAACGGTGTTTACAACCCTGAATTTTTAAATAAAATTCAAAAAGTTACAAAAGAGATATATACCTATAAAGGAGAGAATTATTTTATAGGTAAGATTGTAACAATTAACGATGTTTTAAAAGAGATAAATATGGCTCTTAATGAAAACAAGCAAGAGTTTTACAAAATTCCACAAAATCAAAAGTTGATTGCACAGGAGTTTTTACTTTTTGAAAATAGCGGAAGCGATGATTTAGAAGATATAGTAGATAACAGATTTTCAAAAACAAGAATTTCCATCAAAGCACCGTGGGTAGATTCCGTGGAATATGTGGAACTAATAAAGAAGTTGGAGACTCTTTTAAATACTGAGTTTAAAGATTTGGCTGAAATATCGATTACCGGAACTCTGCCTATACTCTCAACCACGATTACAAAATCTATAGAGAGTTCAATCGAGAGTTACATAATCGCTTTTGGCGTAATAGCTTTGCTTTTAGTAGTATTAATCGGTAGTTTTAAACTTGGTTTTTTAAGTATGATTCCAAATCTGACTCCCATAATGTTTGCACTTGCTTTTATGGTTTTTTATAATCTTCCTTTGGATATGTTTACGATTTTAATAGGAGCTATAGCCATAGGTATGGTTGTTGATGATACAATCCATTATATGCATAATTTTAAGCGTTATTATATAGTGCACAAAAATATAGACGAGGCTATTAGACTTACGCTTCATTCAACGGGAAGGGCAATATTAATCACTTCTGTTGTTCTAAGTTCAGGCTTTTTGGTTTTTATGTTTGCAAGTATGAACAACCTGTTTAATTTTGGTCTAATAACCGGTATTACGGTTTTAGTAGCTATGTTTACCAACTTGGTTTTAAGCGGTTCTCTTATTAAGATGTTCTTAACAAATCGCTAATACGCCAATGATATAATATTTCACAAAGGATAAAAAATGATATTAAAAATACTTTTAAGTACAAGTTTGCTGCTAAGTTCGGCTTTTGCCATTACGGGTCTTGAAGTGGCACAAAAAGTTCATGACCGTGAAGATGGTGATAACTCCACTTCAAATATGACTATGACGCTTATTGATAAAAGCGGACAAAAAAGAGTAAGGGAGTTAAAAACTTTTACCAAAGATAAAGGAGATGATGAATTAAAACTAATGTTTTTTCTCTCACCGGCAGATGTTGAAAATACTGCGTTTTTGACTTATGATTATGATGATTCGGATAAAGATGACGATCAGTGGCTATATCTGCCTGAGTTAAAAAAAGTAAAAAGAATAGCTTCAAGCGATAAAAGTTCCTCTTTTATGGGGAGTGATTTTACATACTCGGATATGACAAGCAGAAACGTCGAAGATTATACATATAAGATTATGAAAGAAACACAAGTCGATGGACATAAAGTTTGGCAGATGCTAGTTGTTCCAAAAACTAAAAAGACCATAGATGAGACAGGTTATACTAAGAGTATTATCTTTGTGCGTCAAGATAATTTTGTGATTGTTCAGGCACTTCATTATGTAAAAATCGGGAAAAAATTAAAGTATATGAAGGTATTGGAACTTGAAAAAATTGAAGGTGTTTGGACTGTCACAAAGATGCAGATGGTAACAAAAAAAGGGAGAAAAACTTTGCATAAGACACTTTTTGAATTCCGTGATATTAAGTACAACCAAGACTTAGAGGAATCGTTTTTTGAAACACGCACACTTAAAAAAGGTCTCTAAAAGATGCAAAACAAACTCCTAAATGTTTTTATAGTTTTTTTATTATCTGCATCTTTTATATATGCAGATACAAACATAGAAGATGACTTGGCAGGATTTAGCGATGGGGATGTATCTGCTGAGATAAGCGAGGAGTTTGATGCCTTAGACGGGTTTAGTGATGATGCTTTTAGCGATGATGTGATAACAAGTAAAGAAAAAAAGAATCAGGGGAAACAAAGTTTAGTAAAATTAAGTGGAGACATAGCGTTTAAAACTGCTTACGGTGTTAAAAATCATAAAGTAGATTCACTGCAATATAGAGGTTTTAACAAGGTACAAACTGCTTTATATCTTCAACTTGATGCAAAGCTAAACGATAATTTTAAACTTCGCATTAGCGGGGATGCTTTCTACGATGCCATATATGACCTGCATCCAAATACAAACTACAGTGACGATATACTCGATGCATACAAAACCCAGATTAGGTTTGATGATGTATATATTCAAGGCTCACTATTGGATAATCTGGATATAAAATTCGGTCGTCAAATTGTTATCTGGGGAAAAAGTGATTCATTGCGTGTAACGGATGTTATCAACCCTCTTGATAATCGTGAACCCGGACTTACGGATATAGAGGATTTAAGACTTCCGACTACTATGCTAAAGCTTGATTATTACGTGGGTGACTGGGAACTCTCCGCTATGGCTATAGCCGAGAGCAGGGTAATGATAGAAGCACCTGCAAGAAGTGAGTTTTTTAATGTGGATGCAGTTTTTCCAAGTGCACCGAGACCGTTTTTGGATTTGGATGAGCCAAGCACTTCGGTGGATAATATGCAGTATGCATTTGCCGCAAACGGAATCTTTACGGGCTGGGATTTATCGTTTTATGCAGCTGACGTGTTTGATCAAAAATGGCATATAAAAAATAACAAACGGATAGTCTCAAAGGTAAAAATGGCAGGCTCTGCTTTAAATGTTGCATATGGGAGCTGGCTTTTAAAAACAGAACTTGCATATCTTAAGGGCGTAAAATACAATACGACTACAGATGCAAAAAATCGTTTAGATATATTGGTCGGTTTTGATTATATGGGCTTTAGAGATACGACGATTACATTTGAAGTTGTAAACAGGCATATATATGATTATGAAGCTCAGATGCAGTACCTTTCAGACTTTGTAGAAAAAAATGAGTTACAAAGTGCGTTTCGTTATACGAAGAGTTATTTAAACGATACACTAGATATATCTTTTCTTTTAAACATATTTGGCTCATCGTTTCAAAACGGTGGGTTTGGAAGAGTTTGGTTTGAGTATGATATCGTGGATGCAGTGGGTGCAGAGTTTGGTTATGTGGATTACATAAGCGGAGATAAACCGCTTATGGATTCAAATAAAGACAACGATAGGATATTTGCCGAGTTAAAATACAGTTTTTAACGCGGACCTTTACCCATCATTCCGCCGCCCATTTTATTGCTTCGTCTCTCTTGCATCCTCGCATTTTGACCATCTGTAAGCTCTTTTTGCGTAAGCTTTCCGTCACCGTTTGCATCAAAAAAACTAAAGTCCGGTGCATTTGCCGCATTACGCATAGGGCGACCCGATTCTTCACGCATCTTCATACGTTTTTCACGTAGTTCATTGAACTCTTTTTTTGTAACAAGTCCATCACCGTTTGTATCATACGATGAAAAAGGAACAGGTCCACGCATCGAAGGGTTCATAGCTTCAACAGCTAAAACAGGGATACTTAACATAGAACTTAGAAGTGCAAGAGAAAAGACTTTTTTGATTAAAGTTTTCATAATAGTTCCTTTACTATATAGAATGGAAAGATTTTTATAAATCAACTTTAACTATTAGCATACAATTATACACCTAAATTATTAAATGGCTAAGTCAATTTCATGGACTGAATTAACTTCGCCGTTTTCTTTGAGATATATGGAACTTTGTTTCATTTTGGCAAGAGTATTGGCGTTGTTGTCCATATACTCAAAAGGTGTCATAACGCTTTTAAGATATATAGCTCCTATATTTTTATCTCTGAGCGTGTACAAGTTTTCCTTGCCGTTTTCATCTTTTGTCCAAATTAGAAGCTTATCGTAAATCTCGTCATTTTCATCTATCCAGTGATTGTTGTCAGTATCATAAGCAGACAATTCTTTAAAACCGTTACCGCTTTTTGGTCCAAAAAGTTCCGAGCCGTCATTTATTTGTCCGTCGTTATTTTTATCTAGTGCCAAAAAACCGCTACCGTTCGCTACAAACGAAAAAGTATCGCTTTTATCATCTAAATCCAAATCAAAACTATGCGTAATATTACTCAGTTCTAGCGGGCTTTTTCCGAAGTTGATTACAAGAGGATCAATCAAAGCATCACCGGCTTTAAAGCTGATATTTTCATCTATATGTATCTCTTTATTAATACTTAGGGCAAATGAAAACTCTAAAGATTCTCCGTTTTGTAGCTCTACTTTGCCTTGTGCGGAAAAATTTGTAGATTCTTTAAATAGTTCATGTCTCTCATAACGATAATCAATTCCCCAACCAAGAAGATTATTTTCTTCCTTTTGCTTATGTGTGTTTATCGAGGTTTTATCCGTGTTATTGTAAGAAAATCTTTTTAAAAACGATATGTCTATTTTCTCACCCGTCAATGCTTCAATGGCAAGAATTATTTGCAGAAGTTTCGGGTCTGTTATAATCTCATCAAGCTTATCGTTTAACTCTTTTAACTTAGTTTCGTTTTGTTGCAGTTGTAAAAAATCCTTTGATAGTACCATCTCGTCCATCTGTAGTAGTCTTTGAGGGGCATCTTCTGCTCTATTCCATACCTTTAGTTCCTCTTTTTGACTAAACTCATGATGTTTGGAATGTGAACTATAAAGGTCAACATCCGTGTTTATAACCTTCATATCTAATCCTTTAGTATCATACTTAGATATCGGCATAAAGCTATTTACGATTTAGTTGAAAGTGATTTTAAAACAACTTCCTTCATTCTCTTTTGAAACTACGTCTATTTTTATATTCATGGCATCGCAAAGTCTTTTTGTTATATCAAGACCGATGCCGTGACCCGATTCATGTTCTTTGTAATCTCTCAAAAATACGGAGGATGGATTTTTTATACCGATGCCGTTGTCCTCTATATATAAAATATCTTTGTTCATATATATTTTTACAAAAGCTTCTTTATCCCTTGAAGAGTATTTAGATGCATTTGAGATTAGATTAGAGATAATCTGTCTAAAAGCATCCTCGTTTACGTTGGCAAAATATTCAACTTCTAATATCTCAAATCTAATTTTAGGATACTCTTTTTTGTAAAGTTCTATAGTGTCGTTTATAACTTTGAATATATCTACATTTTGCATATTTAGAGAGTTTTCTTTTAGAAGTATTGTAAGGTTTGAGTTAAGCGAGTGTATGTCTTTGACGTTTTGGGAGATTCTATCTAAGTACTTGTTTGAAGCAAAATTTTTGTCTTTTTTTAAAAGTTTCATATTTAATAGTATCGATGTTATAGGCGTGTTTATATCGTGTATTAAATCTTTTGAAAAATTATCTAACCTAACAACAGCTTCATGCATTGGTCTTAAAGCCATTTTTGATAAAAAGTAACTTATAGATGCAAATATACCAAGCAGAAGAATTTGGGATATGATTATCTTAGACTTTAAGTTAAATATTTTTTCATCAAACAACTTTTTAGGCTTTTTTATAATCATATATTCATCTTTCCAGTTATGCGGAATATATTTTACAAAATAATCTTTTTTTATTTCAAAATTACCTATATTAAAATTAGAAAAATCCATCTTTTTTATTTTATGCGTGATATCCGTATTTTGTTTTGGTGTTTTTGTTTTAAACATTCTTGCATAGTCCAGCATCTCAAAGTTTTCATCTTTTAAAAACTCTTTTTTTTGCTCTAAATAGTAAAAATGTCCCGATATTAAAATAAGTAATGCCACACTTCCGAAGTAGATGCTGAAAAATTTTATAAACGCTTTTTTATCATGCCTTAACAAGTCTGTACCCTATACCTTTTAGAGTTTGAATCTCAAGACCGACTTTTCTGAGCTTTGATATATATACCCTAAGTGCACCTTCACTTGATTCACCTTCAATATCAAGTTCATATAAAATATCTTCTTTTTGAAGTGTCTTGTCTATATTTTGAAACAGAATGGTACATAACTTTTTCTCTTGCGGAGTTAAGCTTACAAGTTTATTGTTCTCATCGTAAAGTTCATTTGCAGATATTTTATATGTCAAGTTTTTGTAGCTAAGGGTATCTTCGTATGTTTTAAAAACTTTTCTAAGTTGAGCTTGGATGCGGATAAGCAGTTCATCAAAATCAAATGGTTTTTTTATATAGTCGTCCGCTCCGACTTCAAAACCTTTTGAGAGTGATGCTACGTCATCTAAGGAGGTTAAAAAGATAGCAGGGGTGTGACAACTGTTTTCTCTTAGCAACTTTAGTAATTCAAAACCGCTAAAGTCAGCCAGATTTACGTCAAACAAAAATATATCAAAACTATTGTTATAACTTAAATCCAAAGCAGTTTGTGAGTTTTGGGCTAAAAAAACTTCATACTCTTCACCCTCAAGCAGTTCTTTGAGAGTATCTGCAAGAATTTTATCATCTTCTAAGAGTAAAATTTTAGCCATATCTAAACCTTAGTTAATATTTTAAACCTACCATTTTTAGTGCTTTATTTATATTTCTTACTTGTTGGTTTCTGTCTCTGCACCACTCCGGTGCTAAAAGTGAAACATCGTCAAGTCCTGCGGTTATTCTTTGAACATTTACGTGAGGAGGTTTTAATATAAGGGATTGTATAAGTACATCAAGATAGTCCATTTCCCCAATCGGTGTAAATTCCCCACGGTTATATTCGTTTGCAAGGGCAGTTTTTTTCACTACGTAAAGAGGATGATATTTTACAGAATCAATTCCCCACTCATATGCCTCTTTAGCAGTTTCAATCATCATCTTTTTATCTTCGCCGGGAAGTCCGAAGATTAGATGTCCGCAAACGTTTAATCCTGCTTTTTTAGACTTTAGAATCCACTCTTTTACGTTTGCACTATCGTGTCCTCGATTTATTCGTTTAAGAGTTTCATCATAAACTGATTGAATTCCAAACTCAATCCAGATCTCTTTATCTTTACTTAGCTTAGCTAAATATTCAAGTGTTTCATCTGTTATAGAATCACTTCTTGTTCCGATGCTAAGACCTACGACATTCTCAAAGGTCAAAGCTTTGTCGTAAAGTGCTTTTAGGGTAGGAAACGGTGCGTAAGTATTTGTAAAAGATTGAAAATATACAATAAATTTTTTAGCACCGTAATCTTCATATTGACGTTTGCTTATTGCGTTAAACTGAGATTCGAGTTGTGCTAATTGTTTATCTAAAAACGGGTTTTCTTTGGAGTCTAAATTTAAGTGAAAACCCTTTAGTTCTTTTGTTTCACCCGTAGAAGCACTAAAAGAATCGTTTTCACAAAAGGTACATCCGCCTTTTGCTACGGTGCCGTCAATATTTGGGCAGGTAAATCCTGATATATTGATGCCGACCTTATAAACTTTGCAACCAAACTTGTCTTTTAGGTATCTACCGTAGGTAAAAATTTGTTCCATACTTATTTATACTATATATTTACCCGTAAAACAAGCTGTACAGTATTTCTCATCACCGTCTTTTGCACCTACGCTTCTTAAAAGTGCAGCTTCGTCTATATATGCAAGTGAGTCTGCTTGAATAAATTCGCAAATCGCGTCTTCGCTCATATTTGCAGCTATAAGGTTTTCTTTATCAGGTGTGTCAACTCCGTAAAAACATGGATCCGTAGTCGGTGGTGAAGATATACGCATATGAACTTCGCTTGCACCTGCTTCTTTTAGCATCTTAATAATTCTTAGTGATGTAGTTCCGCGAACAATCGAGTCATCTATAACGATTACACGTTTTCCTTTGATTAAATCAACCATAGGTGAGAGTTTCATTTTAACTTTCAAATCACGCATCTCTTGAGTAGGTTCGATAAAAGTACGACCTATATAGTGGTTACGCATAATACCCATCTCATATGGAATTCCACTCTCTTGAGAGTATCCGATAGCAGCAGGGACACCACCATCGGGTACCGGTATAACCAAATCAGCCTCTACGGGTTTAACTCGGGCTAACTCTTTACCCATCTCTTTTCTGGCTTTATAAACACTCTGACCAAAAACGTGCGAATCGGGACGAGCAAAATACACATACTCGAATATACAGTGCTTTGGAGTCGGTTCATAGATTTTGATACTTTTTGGTTCCCTGCCTTCAGAAAACACAAGTAGCTCACCGGGCTCTACGTCACGGATAAATTCGGCTCCGACCAAATCAAAAGCACAAGTTTCACTTGCAACTATATAACCGCCGTTTTGCAAACGACCAAGGCTTAGAGGACGAAATCCAAAACGGTCACGCATAGCAAACATTTTAGTACGGCTTAAAAAGACTAACGAAAAAGCACCTTCGATTCTTTGAACGGCATCTATAATACGGTCAATAAGTTTTTCTTTTTCACTTTTTGCAATAAGGTGGATAAGATTTTCAGTATCCATATAAGATTGAAAAATAGCACCTTTTTTGATTAAATCATCACGTACCTCTTTTGCATTTGTCAGATTACCGTTGTGAACAATAGCCATCTCTCCCAAGTCGTATCTTGCAAATACGGGTTGAGCATCCAAGATAGAATCGTCACCTGCAGTTGAATAACGCGTATGACCGATTGCAGAAGACCCGCTTAGTGTCTTTAATTTTTGCTCATCAAAAACACGGGTAACCAAACCCCTTTTTTTAATCGTATGAAGTTTTTTATCATCGGCTGAAGATATTCCGGCAGCTTCCTGACCACGATGTTGAAGTGAATGAAGTGAGAAGTAGGCAAGTTTAGAAGCTTCCTTATGTCCAAAAACACCTACAACAGCACACTTTTCGTTTACATTTTCAAGCAATATAAAGTCCTCAAATAGAATTAATCGAATTATACTAAATTTACTCCAAGAGAAGTTTAAATTTTAATATTATTTTTTTAATATGATATTTTTGACATGGAATAAAAAATGCTTTAAAATCTTTAATAATTAAGAAAGTAATTTGTAAAAGGTAGAAATATGGATATAGTTTTACGCAACAACCTTATACTTATTAGAACAGAATTTGACACTCTAAATACGCATTGGATGAAAGAATTTTTGAACCACCATTCAAGAGGTATGCTTTTTTTGGAAAAAGCGGTTTTAGTATTTAGAAATGAGACGTTAAGTGAGATTAGAGAAGAGTTTATAAAAAAACTTTCACGCCATCATGCAGAAGTTCATGACTACGAACATGAGTTCTTTTTGCGTTCGATGCTTAAATACGGTACTCAACCGATAAAGATCGAGTTGGATAAACTCGAAGATCCTGAAGTCGTAAAAGTTAATCTTTATGCATATGACAAACATACTGTTTTAATATCTTTAGATTATCCAAACTCATGGGTGTTGAGTTATATGCGCTCACAACTAGAAGTATATGTAGAACGTGGAACAGATATGTCTTTGGTAGTTGACGTGAGTGATTACAAAGCAAAAGCGAGGCTAGAGCGTACTTTAAACAAAAGACATATTTTACACTATCAAATTCAGTATATATACGACAATAAATTTATGAGTAAACTCTACAGTGATTTTGCAAACTATAGTTTTGGTGATTTATGTAAAGATGTAGAAGAAGAAGAAAACAAAAAATTCTACATGGTACTCGAATGTCCTATAGGTGCTTCTCAGGATGCACTAAAGAAAAGTTATAAAAAACTGGCTAAAGTTTATCATCCGGATAAAATCATACATGAATCGCCACATATGATTACACACTATACTCAGAAATTTCAACTTCTTCAAGAAGCATATGAAGCCTTAAGGATAGTTTCGTAAAAAAATTATCTGCTCTTTAGCAGTGCTTTAAAATCTTTTGCGGTATAGAGTGCTATATCTTTTCCTGCCATAGATTCAAGCTCCTTTGAAAAACCACGTTTACTAAAGAGTAAGATTTGTGTCGGGGCAATACCCAGTTTCTCACATTTGTCTTCGAGTTTATTTAACTCTTTTTTGTTAACTTTGTGATTTGTCCATTTGCACTCGGCTACATATACGCTTCCGTTATCCGTGAGGGTTAATATATCTATTTCCAAGTTCATATCCCAGTAACTTCCGCTGCTGAGAATTTGAGAATCCCTTAGATTGTAGTTTAATAAAAGCTCAGATAACTCTTCAAAAACCAAAGATGTATATTGATTTTGTTTTTTATTAAAATTTTCAAAGAAGTTTGCATAATCTCCGGCTTTTATTTCATTAATATGCGGGATTATAAAATAAAACCAAAAACGCAAATACGGGTATGTAAATAAGACCTTATCCGATATTCGATGCCGTGCAAGTTCTCTTTTCACTTTTGTTTCTTGCAACTCTTTAGGATGTACCTCACGGGAGTACTCCACCTCTACTACACCTCTTTCTTGCAGGTATTTAAGTGCAGCACCGCCGTTAGAGTTGTTTAAACCGGCTCTTTTAAAAGCAGAAAATATACGCCTGTCACCGACTGCTAAAGCATTTAGAAGTCTGATGTTTATAGGGTTACTGTGTGTATGTCTTTCAATACTTCTTGAAATCTCATCAAAGTTGTCAAATATATGAATACGTATAAGTTCAGTTATATGCATCGATGAGTCAATCTCTATATCGAGACCTCCAAAGACTGCAAAGTATTCTATAAGCTCTTCCATATCATCAGGATAGTTTTTAAAGTAAAAATCTCTAAATTGGTCTAAAAGCATTTAATAGTTATTTATCCTTATAATTCACTACCCCATTTTAACATATCCAAACCGTATTTTTCTCTTAGTTTTTGATTATGTTTTGTAAGACTCTCCATTTTTTCATCTTCTGCAAAGTTTATAAGAGATAGTTCTCTTTTTGAATGATGTGTAAAACCCGAACAGTTTATACTCAGACGTATTACACAAAGTCGTTTATGTATATCCGCCTCGTTAAATAAAGAGATGCAAAGTGAATCAAACTTTTTTTCCGTAAAACGCTCACACAAAGAGATGTTTTTATGCGATTTTTGATTCATCTCATAGCGGATGCCAAGATGATAAACAGTAGGAATTACACCAAGTTTTCCAATTGCAAAATTAAGATGCCTTGCCAAAATATGGATGCGGCGTCTGAGTTCGGCTCTATCGTAAATAGGCTCAATTGTACGTGATATGCCTATACTTTTTCTCTCATGTTTTGTTTGTATCTGTGCATCACTTATGCCATCTACGCGTTTGTAAAGCTCTTTGGCATATGGACCCCAACTCTCCAAAGTTCCACGGCGTTTGCGAAGCTCGCCGAGTGTAAAAATTTGTGCAGATGCAAGGCGTTTTGACATACTCCTTCCTATTCCTGCAAAATCTTGCACCTTTATTGGGTTAATAAACTCATCAAAATTATATTCGTTTATAAGTTTGCATCCAAAAGGTTTTGCATAACTGGTTGCCATTTTTGCAATATATCTTGTTTTTGCAGCTCCTATTGAAACAGGTAGCTTTAACTCTTTTTTTATCTCATGCCTTAAGTTGTCTATAAAAGCTTCTACATCTTCATCTTCTATCCAACCTTTTAAATCTCCGTAAAACTCATCTATACTTGCTTGTTCTATTAAAGGTATGCGCTCTTGCAAAAACTCATGCAATTCGTGTGAGAGCTTTTGATACAGAGACATATTCGGTGCTTTTATTATCAGATGCGGACAAAGTCTTAGTGCATCTTCTATTCGCATAGCGGTTTTCACTCCAAATGCACGTGCCTCGTAGCTTGATGTAGTTAAAATACCGCGTATTTTTCCGTCACTGTCTCTAAAAGCATCCAAATCATCATCTTTTGTCTCATATGCTTTAAAAAAGGTCGGTACGAAACTTCCGGAATTTTGTAAATTTACACTCTGGTTTTTGGCATCTGTATCAAAGATCTTTGTATCGCTTCTACCGCCTATGGCTACGGCTTTGTGTTCCAAGCTTACATCTATAGTACGAATGGCACTTACAAAAAAGCAGTCTATATCTATATGAATTTTCATATAATAATAGTAGTATAATTTTTTTTCTTGATTTAAAAATATGTCAAATTGACAAAAATTTACTATAATTTCAAAAAATATGGAGATAAGTATGGCACAAGTACCTAACGATATTGGTTGTGACAATCAAGAATGTATAGCAAAAGACGAATGTAAAAGAAATGAAATATATAAAGATAAAACAGCTCGCGAAATAAAAACATTTGGCGGAACACCGACAAAAAAATGCGGTAAGTTTTTACAAAAATAAAAATTTAAATTATGAAATATTTTTTACTAGCACTAATTTTATTTTTTTCGGCTTGCAGTATAAAAGAGTATAAACATACGCAAAGTAAGATTATTATCATAAAATCACCAAAGATAAAGTTTGCCGATGTCGGTTACGTACGTAATTTGGACAATGCAATAGAATTAGAACTTTTTATGGCAGGCAAAAGTATAAAGAAGATTGCTATTAACCATCTTATATGCGTAGATGAAGGTTGTATGAGTAAAAGCGGATTTAACCAAGCATATTTGCATCCGTCATACCCCTCTGAACTGCTTCAAAATATACTTTTGGCAAAACCTATATACAATTCAAAAAACTTAGAAAAAACAGATTCGGAATTTGTTCAAAAAATAAAAAATGAAGAGGTAGATATAAAATATAAAGTTAGTTCAAAAACTATATTTTTTAAAGATAAAAAAAATAATATCATTCTAAAACTTAAAGAGATAGAATAAAGGAACTAAATGGGTAATAATAAGTTTGTGGGTGCACACACAAGTGCAAGCGGCGGAGTTTTTAATGCGGTTAATAATGCGGTAGATATCGGGGCAAAGGCATTTGCACTTTTTACAAAAAATCAAAAAAGGTGGGATGCTAAACCTTTTGATGCAAAAACTCTTGATATGTGGTTTGAAGCACTTGAAAAATCCGGCATCCAGCCAAAGCATATACTTCCGCACGACAGTTATCTTATAAACTTAGGACATCCAGAAGAGGAAAAACTTCAAAAAAGCCGTGATGCTTTTATAGATGAGCTTCAGCGTTGTGAGGTTTTAGGACTTGATAGACTTAACTTTCATCCGGGAAGCCATCTTGTAAAGTTATCGGCTAAAGAGAAAAAAGACGAGGTGTTTTTAGCTGATGTGGAAAACAGATGTTTAGATGTAATAGCAGAATCAATAAATATAGCTTTAGATAAAACTTCAAATGTAAAAGCAGTTATTGAAAATACGGCAGGTCAGGGTACGAACCTCGGTTATACATTTGAGCATCTGGCTTACATTATAGATAAGGTCGAAGATAAAAGCCGTGTGGGTGTATGTATCGATACCTGTCATATGTTCGTTGCAGGTTACGACATAAGAACCCGCGCGGCATACGATAAAACATGGGGCGATTTTGATAGGATCGTAGGTAGTGATAAGTTAATGGGGATGCATATAAACGACTCTAAACCGCCTCTTGGAAGTAAAAAAGACAGACACCACTCTATAGGTGAGGGTGAAATAGGGCTAGATGCATTTAAGTTTATAATGAATGATGAGCGTATGGATGATATTCCTCTTGTACTTGAGACAATAAATAGTGACATATGGAAACAGGAGATTGAGTTATTATATTCTTTCGTGGAATAAGTTAAGGTATTATTTTGTATTATGGGGGCTTGCAGTTAAAAGGGAGAATAAAAATGAAAAAAATTGCTTTAGTATCTTTAATAGCTAGTTCAGTGTTAATGGCGGGTGGTTACAAAATACCTGAAACATCTACAAATGCCGTGGCACTAGGGGCTGCAAATATTGCACATAATCATGAAAATGCAGATGCAGCATATTATAATCCTGCAAAAATGGTATTTATGAAAGATCAAAACTATCTTGAAGTAGATGCAATGTATATCGGCTTGGATAAAATCAAATATACGGGTACGGTAGCTTCAACAGGACCTTATAGTTTAAAGTCTGAAAAAGAAGACTTTTTTGTTCCTTCACTTAATTACGTATCATCGAAAGTCGGCGAACATAATGCAAGAGTAGGTATCAGTGTTACAGTTCCGGGAGGACTTTCTAAAAGATGGAAAACAGCACCTGCTAAAACTTTCGCAGAAGAGTTTACCCTTGAAGTTGTAGAAATAAATCCAACCATAGCAATTCAGTTAAGTGAAAACTTAGGTTTTGCAGCAGGTTTTAGAATAGTAGATGCCGAAGGTGTTGTAAAGAGTAATGGTGTGATGAACATACCTACTTTAGGTGGACTTGGTACTGCTTCTCGTGATATGACCGGTGATACGGTAGATACAGGATACAACTTGGCATTGGCTTATCAGGGAACAGACTTGGAGCTTGGTCTAACATACCGTTCAAAAGTAAACTTGAGTGTTGAAGGAAATGCAAACTTGACAACGAGTTATCTTGGAGGTTCGGTTTATAACTCAAAGGCTAGTGTATCTATTCCTTTACCGGCTGCTTTATCTTTAGCGGCCGCTTATAACTTCACTCCAAATACAACGGTCGAATTTGTTTATGAGAAAAACTATTGGTCTGCATATAAAAGTTTAGATTTTGATTATGACGGCACGGAAGGTGTCGCTTTAGGTGCTATTTTTGGTTCTCCAATAAGTAAAAACTGGAAAGATACTATAGCATATCGCTTAGGTGTTACACATAAAATGGATAAAACTACTTTGATGGCAGGTATTGTTATCGATGAGACGCCTGTACCTGATGCAACTATTGGTTTTGAGTTACCTGATTCTGATAGTATATCAGTCTCTTTAGGTGGAAGATATGAAGTGAATAATAAACTTGATATAGGACTTTCGGGATTATACTCGATGCGTGAAGACAGAACAGTTAACAATGCAACTTTAAGCGGTAAGTTTGCAGACTCCAACGTACTTCTTGTTTCTATGGGTATAGGATATAAATTTTAAGGATTTTTTTGAACACGTTAGTTGATTTTTTAAATGAAAAAAATGTAGTAAAATCACAAATATATGCACAGTTAAAATGTAGTGAGAATGAAGCAAAAATATTACAATATTTGGCTAAAAAATATGTGCAGGGTAATGATGATATTTTAGTTTTAGATATTTTACAAGAACTTTTTGGTTCAGAGAAGTATGAATATCTTGCTCATTTAGCAGAGATTAAAAATTTGCTTGAACTCGGTTGGTTAAATCAGCAGAGTTTTACGCCCATAAAGATAGCCGAAGTTACTCCGCTTGAACTTTTAAATACGGCAGTCGGCTTGGCTGCTTCGTTTTTGAGACTGATGCAAGACGTAACGGCAGAGATGGATTTGCCTGAAGCCAAACCGTATATAGACCATCTTGAATATCTTCAAGACCAATTTTTTAGAATAGAGTTGTACCAAAAAATAAGTTCTATTCGCCAAAACGTGCATGAGCATTCACTTGGAATAGAACGTGTTCAAAACAAACTAAAACTTTTAGAAGCAAGAATTGAGCAAAGGGTTGAACAAACCGAAGAGAAACTTGTCCTAGATAAATTTTTTAAACAAAAGAAGATGGAAGGGCTTGAACAGGTTATATTCATAGCCCTTTTACGTGAAGAGTACTCTGCTACGGATGCATCTTTAAGAGAGATGAATACTTTAATTGATTTAATCTCTATCGATGAGTATGATCGTATAAAAAACCGTTCACTTTTAGAAGAAGGTTCACACCTTTTAAGTGAAGGTATAATCGACTATGAAGAGATGCTAAACCCTTTTGGCGGTATCAGCCGTGCTTTTTATATAGCCGATGAGGTGCTTCAAAGCATAATACATCCAAATAAAAACAAAAAAGTTACACGTTTAAAACTAAATGCGCTTATAGATGAACAGGATATTTTTGAACTGGTTGAGCCTACAACGACACTTGATGATGTTGTACTTAGCACAGATACAAGATCTACACTTGATAATCTGATGCGCCAAGTCGATAAAGAGGTGGTTTCTCGTCTTATAGAATGGGGTGTAAAAGATAAAAAACGCGGAATTGATGCGCGTATTATTTTTTACGGTTCAGCGGGAACAGGTAAGACTATGACTGCATATTCACTTGCAAAATCGCTAAAACGTCAGGTACTTGCGTTTGACTGTTCAAAAATTCTTTCTATGTATGTCGGCGAGAGTGAAAAAAATGTACGTAAAATATTCGATACCTTTTACGATTTAACAGAAAAAACAAAAACCGAACCTATACTGCTTTTAAACGAGGCTGACCAGTTTTTAGGTTCACGCTCAAGCGGAAATATAACAGGCTCAGACCAGATGCATAATCAGATGCAAAATATATTTTTAGAACAGATTGAAAACTTTAGAGGGATGCTTATAGCTACGACTAACCTTTTGGAAAACATAGACAAAGCATTTTCAAGACGTTTTAACTACAAGATAGAGTTTAAAAAACCAAATGAAGCCCAAAGAAAAGAACTTTGGGAAAAGATGCTTCCTAAAAAAGCACCATATGAGAAAGGTTTTTCAATTGATAAACTGGCAAAATTTCCACTATCAGGCGGTCAAATTAACTTAATAGTTAAAAATACGGCTTATAAAGTTGCGGTTGAAGAAGAACCTATATTTAAAATGCAAGATTTTATAGATGAAATTCAAAAAGAGAAAGCCGGAAATTTTGATTCGGAAAAAGTAATGGGATTTTTAGAATAGTTACAAAAATTCCATATTTGTTATATTTATGATAAGAAACTATTACTTTTCTACACATATTGGTAAATAACGATTTTTTTCAGTGTTGCAAATCGTGACACAACTTCATTCTTATTTATTTTCACAAGTTTATTTAATACTCTTTTTGATATAGTGCAAGTAACTGTTTTTTCTATGGTTGTACTTTTTGAATTTTAAGGGCAAAAATTAGAAAATCATAAGACAAATATAAGGATAGCTTAGATGGAGCATATTACTACTGCAAATCCGTATTTTGGTGTATTTGTACTATTTGTAATCACATTTGGTGCATTTATAGGGACTACGATAATTGCAAGACTCGCATCTCGTGCGTTGGCGGCAAAAGATAGTGAAAAAATTAAACTTTCAGTTTACGAATGTGGACCGGAAGTAACAAAGCAACCAAACAGAGTATCACCTCAGTTTTACCTTTTTGCACTACTGTTTTTACTTTTTGATGTGGAGATTATCTTCATGTTTCCGTGGGCAGTTGACTATAAGGCTTTAGGTTGGTTTGGTTTAGCCGAGATGTTAATGTTTATCGGACTATTGGCAATCGGTTTCGTTTATGCATGGAAAAAAGGAGCGCTTGAATGGCACAACATAAAATAAATTATACACAAGACGGCGGTTTACCCGTAGCACTTACGTCTATAGATAAGATCGTAAACTGGGGACGTTCAAACTCATTGTGGGCACTTACATATGGTCTAGCTTGTTGTGGTATCGAGATGATGGCATCCGGTGCTTCAAGATACGACTTTGACCGTTTCGGTACTATTTTTAGAGCATCTCCACGTCAGGCTGATGTTATGATAGTCGCAGGAACTCTTACAAAAAAACACGCTGAATTTATTAAAAGACTTTATGACCAAATGACTGAGCCAAGATGGGTAATATCTATGGGTTCATGTGCAAATACGGGCGGTATGTTCAACACATATGCAACGGTTCAGGGTGCGGATAGAATTATCCCTGTTGATTTATACCTTCCTGGTTGTGCTCCACGTCCGGAGACACTTCAATACGGTGTAATGTTACTTCAAAAGAAAATTCGTGCAAATAAAGCGGGTCGCGCACAAAAAGCTAAAAGGTTAATGTAATGAGAGCATATAAACCAAAAGATAACGTACAGAAAAAACCGTACTACACAGACAGATACTGGAAAGCTCCTCAAGTAGCAAAGTTTGATGTAGAGAGCGATGCAGTTTTTGCAAAAGATTTAAGTGCAATCAAATCAAAATTTGAAGTTTTAGAAGCGTTTATTCAAGTCGAGCAGATGACTGTGTGGATTAATCCATCTGATATTTATGCCCTATTGGAATTTATGAGAGATGAATTGGAATATACTCAGCTTTCAGAAATGAGTGCTATAGACTTTTTAGCACAGCGTAATGAATTTGAGATCTTTTATCAGATGCTAAGTATGTCTAAGCGTAAACGCATCCGTATAAAATACTCCATTAAAAAAGGTCAGGCAGTTGATTCAATATCAAAACTTTTCCGCTGTGCCGATTGGAGTGAACGTGAAATGTATGATATGTTCGGTATCGAAGCAAATGGACATGAGTTTATGAAACGTATCTTAATGCCGTACGACTGGCAAGGACATCCACTTCTAAAAACTTATCCGCTTCAAGGTGATGAGTTTGCAGCTTGGTATGAAGTTGATAAAATCTACGGAAAAGAAGCACGCGACATTATCGGACCTGAACTTCGTGATACTGCTCAAGTTGACAGATACGATTCAGAGCGTTTTGCTCGTCTTGGTCATGAAGTGCCAAAAGGTATGGACCCTGATAAAGAAGAAAATAAAGATAAAGCACAATCCTACCAAGAAGAAGGCGGTGTGTTTATGATTAAAAAATTAGATAAAGAGTCATCAAAAGTTATTGATGACCCGCAAAGATAGGTGGTAAAATATGGCACAACAAACAAATAGATTAACGCCGTTTTTTGAAAATATTACTTTTGACAGAGAAGATAATGAACTTATATTAAACTTCGGTCCTCAACACCCTTCTGCTCACGGACAGTTACGTTTAATGCTTCATCTTCAACAAGAGCAAATCGTAAAAGCGCATCCTGATGTCGGATATCTTCACCGTGGTATGGAGAAGATGGCTGAAAACATGATTTATAATGAATTTATGCCGACAACGGACCGTATGGACTATATCGCTTCTTCATCAAACAACTACGGTTTTGCATTAGCGGTTGAAAAATTAGTAGGACTTGAAGTACCTCGCCGTGCTAAAGTTATCCGTATGATGATCTTAGAGATAAACCGTTTAATGAGCCACCTTTTCTGGTTAGCTACGACTGCGCTTGATATCGGTGCTATGACTGTATTCTTATTTGCTTTCCGTGAGCGTGAATACTTAATGGATATTATGGAAGGCTACTGTGGTGCACGTTTAACTCATGCAGCTATCCGTATCGGTGGTGTGCCTTTAGATATTCAAGACACTTTTATTGCTCAGCTAAAAACTTTCTTAGATAAATTGCCTGAGAATATTAAAGATTATGAAGATTTACTTGATACTAACCGTATCTGGTTGATGAGAATGGAAGAAGTTGGAACGATACCTACCGATATGGCTTTATCATGGGGTTGTACAGGTCCGATGCTAAGAGCTAGCGGTGTAGCTTGGGATATTCGTAAAGAAGAGCCGTATGAGCTTTATGATGAAGTAGAGTTTGAAGTTCCTTATTCTGATAAAGGTGATAACTTCGCACGTTACCGCATCTATATGGAAGAGATGAGACAATCTGCGAAGATACTTTACCAAACAATAGATATGTATCAAGAGTGTGTGAAAAACAATCAAACTGAGTTAATGGCTCATGCACCTCAGTATGTATCGGCTCCAAAGTTAGACATTATGACTCAAAACTACTCGTTAATGCAACACTTTGTACTTGTTACTCAAGGTATGCGCCCGCCTGTAGGTGAAGTTTATGTTCCGACTGAATCACCTAAAGGTGAGCTTGGTTTCTTTATCAACTCTCAAGGTGGAGCATATCCGTACAGACTTAAACTTCGTGCGCCGTCATTCTGGCATACAGGAATTTTAACTGACCTGTTACCTGGTCACTATATTCCGGATGTTGTATCGATTATCGGTACTACAAATATCGTATTTGGTGAGGTAGATAGATAATGAAAAGATATGACCTTAGACATTTAAAAGATAATTATGAACCTCGTATGAGAGAAATTCTTGATGAGCATAAGCAAGGTGAAGTCGCTATATTTTTATTTGAGATAGGTGATTTTACACCTATCCAAAATTCAGCAGACTTAGTAAAAGAGTGTGGATATGAACTTCTTAATTCACTAAAATTCAACGAAGTTGACTGGACTATCGTTGCTAAAAAAGGTTAAGGGTTAGTTTTGAGTAAAGTTTATTTCTCAACATGGCGCGAAGAGCAAATCAACAATGTCGGTAAAGATGAAGCGGATTGGAAAGAATCAGCTTATGACTTACCGGCACAATATGATGAGCATTCTTCTTCTAAAGCGTTTATAGGTTGGGATGGTGTAGCTCTATTTGACAAAGATGTAGATGTTGTAAAACTTGCAACTGAATACGCTCACCAATATCAAGAGTATTCTGAAGCGTGTGGAAGATGTGCACCCGGACGTTGGGGTGGACGTATTTTATACGACTTATTAGATAAAATTGCTCGCGGTGAGGGTAGCATAGATGATATGAATCACCTAAAAGAGGTTTGTAAATCTATGCAACTTACATCTAAGTGTGAGATTGGTAAAACAGTGCCAAATCCGTTACTTGATTTGATGACACAATTTGAAGATACTTTCTTAGAGTGCATAAATGAGCAAAAGCCATCAAAACATTATAATGAGGATGTGGATTATATAGCTAAAATTACGGCACCTTGTATGGACGCGTGTCCGGCACACGTTGATATACCTGCATATATAGAAGGTGTTAGAGATTTAAGACTAGACGATTCACTACGTGCAACAAGACAAACTATGCCTCTTGCACATACTTGTGGTCGTGTATGTCCACACCCGTGTGAAGATGAGTGTAGAAGAACCAACTTGGATTCTCCTATCTCTATTATGGAGCTAAAACGTCTCGGTGCCGACTATGAGACTGATCACGGTTTAGGTTTTTATCATCCTGGTAAGGGTAAGAAAAAAGCACCTGTTGGTAAAAAAGTAGCAATTATCGGCGCAGGTCCTGCAGGTCTGGCAGCTGCATATTATCTTGCACTTGACGGTATAGATGTAGATGTTTATGAAGCATTACCTGTTCTTGGCGGTGAAGTTACCGTAGGTGTACCTGAATATCGTATGCCGTGGGCTAAATATGAAAAAGATATCGAAGCCGTAAAAGACTTAGGTGTTAATTTTATATTAAACCACAAAGTTACGGCTGATGAGATGCGTCAGTTTGAGAGCGATTACGATGCTACTATGATTGCTTCAGGAACAAGACTTTCTAAAAAAGTTCGTTGTGATAATGAACGTACGGAGATAAAAGGTTACTGGGGTGCGATAGATTTTCTTGATTGGATAAATCTGTATGAAAAATTTGATATCACTACTCCAAAAGAGATACAAGAACAGCAGATGCTTCCGAGCGATCATGTTGATTTAACCGGCAAAGTGGTCGCTTGTGTCGGTGGTGGATTTACATCTATGGACGTTGTTCGTTGTTCTATCCGTGCGGGTGCTAAGCGTGTTATCATGCTTTATCGTCGTGATGAAAAAACAATTATCCGTAACACTACCTACGAAGAGTACCACGAAGCAGTTGAAGAGGGTGTTGAGTTTATCTTCCACTCTGCAGTTGCAAGAATGAATGATGAAAACGATGTTCTAAAATCACTTGATGTAGATAAGTTTGAATTAGTACCAGATCCAGACGGTGGACGTCCTCAACTTGTTAAAATTGAGGGTGCTACGGAGACTATAGAGGTTGATTATCTAATTCCTGCGGTATCACAAAGTGCAGAATTTTCTCACTTACCTGAAGAGTGGGATTTAGAGATGACATCTTGGGCTACTCTAAAAACAAACGGTAAAGATTATATGACTTCTCGCAAAGGTATTTTTGCGGCAGGTGACTGTGAGTACGGTCCTATGACTATTGTTAATGCGGTAGGTCAGGCAAAACGTGCAGCATCTGTAATAAGTCGTTACGTTCAAAACGGTGGTGAAGTCACATTAACTGATGAAGAGATTATGGAAGATCATCTAAGAAAAATGAAGGTTTATGATAAAAAAGAGAAAATTACCGGCTGGTTAGCAGGAGTTCCTCGTCAAAAATCTGAAGTACTAGATGTAAATATCCGTAAATACAATAACCAAGAAGTTAATTTTGGTTTTACACAAGAACAGGCTATTAGCGAAAGTGAGCGTTGTATGCGTTGTTACTATATCGCTATGGTGGCAAAGTAAGGAGGCGTTATGATTAAGTTTAAAATTAATGGAACTGAATTTAGCGCTAACAAGGGTGAGACTATTTTAGAAGTTGCACGTGCAAACGGTATATATATACCGACTATGTGTTATCTTCCAAAAGCTACACCTAGTGCATCTTGTCGTATGTGTAGCGTTGAAGTGGAAGGTCAAGAGGGTTTTGTACTATCTTGTAATACTCCTCCCGTAGAAGGTATTGAAGTAAGAACCGACTCGGATGCACTCTATAAAGAGCGTCAAAACATTATGAAGATGTATAATGTAAATCATCCTCTTCAGTGCGGTGTTTGTGACAAGTCAGGTGAATGTGAACTACAAAATAAAACTTTAGAGTTTGGTGTAGCAGAACAAAACTTTGCCGTTCGCGATCAATCTCGTAAAAAGAAAAAGTGGGGTGTTCATACTTATGACCCTGCTCTTTGTATTCTTTGCGAAAAGTGTACGGTCGTATGTAACGAAACTGTTGGAAATGAAGCATTGTTTATTAAGCCGGGCGGTTACAAATCTCATATAGATATTAATCTTGCTAACTGTATTCAGTGTGGTGAGTGTATATCCGTATGTCCTGTTGGAGCGATGGCATCTACGGAGTTTAAGTATTCATCAAATGCATGGGAGTTAAAACAAGTTCCGTCTTCATGTTCACATTGTTCAAGTGCATGTTCACTTAACTATGAAGTAAAAGAAGGTACGGTTAGAAGAGTTACAAACGAGTTTGAATTTTCAAGTCTTTGCGGTGGCGGTAGATTTGGATTTGATTTTGAAAATAGAGTTTTAAATAAAGATGAAGATTCTTTTGCAGATGCAGTTGAAAATTTTAAAATTGCCAAAAACGTAATATTTACTTCTAATATTACAAATGAAGAAGCATATTTGTTAAACGAGTTAAAGAAAAAATTTGGATTTAATCTTGTTAACGACGAAGCAAAAAAATTCCAGGAGTTTATGGAAAGTTTTTCATCGACTGCAAATATATCCCAATATAATGCAACTCTAAAAGATGTAAGCGGTAGTGACTTTATTGTAAGTGTAGGTTGTTCTATTCAAAGCGACAACCCTATGGTTAAGTTTGCTATGAGTCAAGCCGTAAAATACAATAAAGCATATGTAAGTACGATTCACCCGATTGAAGAGACGCCGATTGCAAATGTAATAAGTCAGTACATTAAAAATGAAGTCGGTAGTGAAGAAGCGGCTTTAGCTATGCTTGCAGATATGTTAGTAGAAGATAAGTCTAGCCAAGAAGAATTTTTTGATTCACTTGATTTAGGTTATTTAAGCGGTGAAAGTAACATATCTGAAGAAGAATTAGATGTACTAAAACTAAAATATGCAAGAGTAAAAAAACCGGTACTTGTATTAGGAGAAGATGTTATAAATCATCCTCGTTCGGCTAATATAGCGGCAATTGCAGGATACTTACAAAAAAATGAGATATTTAAAGTTTTAATTATCCCGACCCTTACAAATACTCTTGGCGTAAGTATGATTTGTGATTTAGATAAAGCACAAGAAGGGCTTAGCATCGGTTACAACGTAAAAGCCGATTATACTCTAAGTGCTAAGAGTGAAGGCGATTTAGATATGCCTGCACTTAATCAACAAGAGGGTACTTTTGTAAATATAGACAAAGACTTGGTTGTACTAAATGCAGCAGCTGATTATGAAGGTTACGAGTTAAACGACATAGCAAATGCTTTAGGTCTAAAAGCTGAGAATGTTATTGAATATACATCTAAACTTGGATTTAAAGAGATTGACTTTGATGATTTAGACAACTACTATGACAATGTCGGTAATGCTCACCGCGGTTATAGAATTGAACCTGTTAAAAATAGAAAAAGACCAAAACTTCAAGAGGTTGATGACCTTGCGGAGTATAACGGAAGCGTGGTTTATTCTAGAAATCCGCTTAGTCATTTTAACGTGTTCACAAAAGACTGTAAACAGTTAAAAGACAAGCCGGATTTAATAGGTTCGGAGCAGTTTGCGATTGCGGCTAAAATCAAATCGGGAGATAATGTAAGGTTTAGTGTAGATGGCGTTGAGTTTACTCGTCATTTTAAGGTGGACAGACGTATGAAAGGTACAGTAGCATACAATCCAACTTTTGATGTCGATGCAAAATCAGCATCTTACAGATACACACAAGTCAAATTAGAGGTTATAAATGAGTAGCAATATTACAATAACGATAAATAACCAAGAGGTACAGACTACAGAGGGTGAATTTATATTAAATGCAGCGCGCGCAAATGATATATTTATACCTGCAATTTGTTATTTAACAAGATGTAGTCCGACTCTTGCATGTAGGATATGTTTAGTTGAGGCTGACGGTAAGCAAGTGTATGCTTGTAATGCCAAAAGTAAAGACGGTATGAATATCACGACATCAACTGAAAACATAGAAAAAGAACGCCGTGCTATTATGGAGGTGTATGATGTAAATCATCCGCTTCAATGTGGTGTGTGTGATCAATCCGGTGAGTGTGAACTTCAAAATTATACTTTAGAGATGGGAGTTGATTCTCAGAGCTATGCAGTTAAAGATGTAGATAGAAGCGATATTGACTGGGGACATATACACTATAACCCGGGTTTATGTATAGTATGTGAGAGATGTACGACCGTATGTAAAGATATGATTGGTGACAACTCGCTTAAGACTGTACCTCGTGGTGGTGATGCTCTTGAAGCTGAGTACAAAGAGAGTATGCCAAAAGATGCATATGCTATGTGGAACAAGCTTAATAAATCTCTTATCGGTTTAACAAGCGGTGAAGAGATGCTTGATTGTACTAGCTGTGGTGAGTGTGCCGCTGTATGTCCTGTTGGAGCACTTGTAGATACCCACTTTATATACAAATCAAACGCATGGGAATTAGAGCAAATCCCGGCAACTTGTGGTCACTGTTCTGCCGGTTGTCAAATATCTTACGATGTTAAACACACAAATATAGCTGATAATACTAAAAAAATATATCGTGTTATGAATGAATGGAACTATGTATCACTTTGTGGTGCAGGTAGATATGCATTTGACTACGAAAACAGAGTTGAAGGTAAAGATGAAGCTGCATTTAAAGCTGCTGTTGAAGCTTTCAACAAGGCTGAATCTATAGAGTTTACTTCGACTATTACAAACGAAGAAGCATTGATATTACAAAAAATCAAAGAAAAAACGGGAGCTAAGCTTGTTAATAAAGAAGCAAAGTCTTTCCAAACATTCTTGAACAATTATAGTGAAGTAAGTGGAACTAGGCTTTATTCAAATGATTTAAAAGCTACTCATAATTCTAACTTTGTAGTATCAATAGGTACTGCAATTAAGAGTGATAACCCAAATGCCAGATATGCACTTAACAACTCTATGACTGTAAATAAAGGTGCAGGACTTTATTTTCATCCTGTAAAAGACCCTGTAATTGAAGGACTTGGAAAATCTATAATGACTGTAGAACATGCTCCGCTTCAAGAAGAGGTTGCACTATATTTAATACTTGACTTGTTTGCAGATAAAGAAAAATTACCATCTGATATCGTTGAATATTTAAGTTCTTTTCACTCTGAAAAAACGGTAACGGTATCTGAAGTTATTAAAGAAAAAATAGTTGAGATGGTTACGGAAACAAAAGTTAATGAAGAGACGGGCGAAGAGGAAGAAGTTGAAGTAGAAAAATCAAAAATGGTACCTAAAAAAATTGAGAAAGAGGTGGTTGTCGATGATAACGCTCTTTTAGATATTTTAGGTCTAGCTGATGGCTTTATGGATGACTTAAATAAAAACCTTAATAAAAAAGATACTTTTGCTTTAATTGCTGGACCTGATTTATACAACCATCCAAATTCTAAAAATTGTGCGCGTTTACTTGCATTAATAGAAAAATGTACAGATTTTAAAATTACTATGATTCCTAGTCTGACAAATACTTTAGGTGTAAGTTTAATTTGTGAGCTTGATGATGAAGCTACGGGCTACACTGTTGGATATAACGTAAAAGCAGACTTTACTTTATCTGCTCTTGGTAACGGTGACTTGGATATGCCGGCTATTAATCAGCAAGAGGGTACTTTAACTTCAATTAACAAAAGGGTTAATCCGACAAATGCCGCACTACCGTATAACGGATATGTATTAAACGATATAGCTAACGAATTAGGTTTAAAAGCGGATTTAACAATCGACTATACACAGATGCTTCCTGTTGAAGCAGGATTTAAAGCTGTACACTTTGATGAATTGCCAAATCATTATGATAATGACGGAACGGAGCATCGCGGATATCTGCTTGAAAATGTAAAAGTTAAGAAAAGTACAAACCAAAAAGTTTCAGAGTTCTCTAATGATAAGTTGGAAGGTAGTTTAATTTATCTAGCTAATCCTGTTAGACAATTTACGGACTTTACTTATAAATGTACAAACGTTGACGAAGTAAGCGGAATATACATGAGTGAAGATTATCTAAACTCGTCTGACTTTAATGAGGGTGATAGTGTTAGAGTTAAAACTGACAATGGTGAGCTAATTGCAAACGTTGTAAGTGATAATAAAATAAGTGGTGACATAGTGTTGTTACCGACTTTTGATTCAAATCTAAATTCAGAGGCTTTATTTAGCGGTTACCGCTTTAGTTTAGCTTCGATAGAAAAGGTGTAGTATATGGAAACAGCATATTTAATAGAAACTATTATTAAAATAGTTGTGATTTTACTTGTATTTTCTGCTTTAGCAGGTTTAGGTACATACTTTGAAAGAAAAGTACTTGCATTTATGCAACGTCGTTTAGGACCAATGTATGTCGGTCCGTTTGGATTGTTGCAGGTTGCTGCGGATGGTGTGAAATTATTTACAAAAGAAGATATTATCCCTACAAACGTAGTTGGACGTATTTTTAAATTAGCACCTGTTATTACGGCTGCTACTGCTTTTATGGCTTCGGCTGCGATTCCGTTTTTACCTTCATTTGAGCTTTTTGGATATAAAGTAAATCCAATAGTATCTGATATAAATATCGGTATTCTTTATATCTTAGGTGTAATGGGTGTAGGTTTATATGGTCCGCTTCTTGGTGGTATGGCATCGGCAAATAAATTCTCACTTATCTCGGCTGCCCGCGGTGCTGCGGTATTTATCTCATATGAGGTTGTTACGGGTCTTTCTATCTTAGCTCCTATTATGATGGTTGGTTCTTTATCTTTAATTGACTTTAATAACTATCAAGCTGAACACGGTTGGATAATTTGGTCACAACCTGTTGCGTTTATTCTTTTCTGGATAGCGGCATTTGCTGAAACAGGTCGTACACCATTTCACTTAATTGCAAACGATCACGAAATTATTGATGGTTTTGGTACTGAGTATTCAGGTATGAGATGGGGTCTGTTCTTTATCGGTGAGTATGCAAATATGTTCTTTATCTCTTTTGTTATCCCGCTTATTTTCTTAGGTGGTTTTGGAGACGGAAGCGTTATGGGTGCACTGGCATTACTTGGAAAAATGGCATTTTTCTTCTTCTTTTTCCTATGGACAAGAGCAGCTTGGCCGGATATCAGACCAGACCAACTTATGTGGTTGTGTTGGAAAGTCTTAATGCCTATAGCGGTGGTAAACATAGTTATCACCGGTTTAGTAATGATGTAAAGGGGTAATTGATGAAAATTGAAGAACAATTTAATAATAGAAACGTAAGCGATAACGGCTACTTTATGGTAGATATCGCTGATTACCCTACTACACCTTGGGGTAAGTTTAAGCGTGTTATGCAAAGAACATTTAGAGGTGAGCTTTTTGTAGGTCTCTGGGTAGTTATGCGTGAGATGTTAAGATTTAACATTCACACCGTACAGTATCCTGAAGAGAAGATGCCGATAGGTCCTAGATACCGTGCCGTTCATAAGATGAAAAGATTATGGGAGAGTGATACTGAGAGATGTATAGGTTGTGGTCTTTGTGAAAAAATCTGTATCTCTAATTGTATTAGAATGGAAACTAAAATTGATGAAAACTCTCGTAAAGAGGTAACTGAATACAGCATTAACCTTGGTCGTTGTATTTTCTGTGGATATTGTGCCGAAGTTTGTCCGGAACTTGCGATTACACACGGTGGTGAATATGAAAATGCATCTGAACAACGTGAACATTTTGTTTTATATGAAGATATGTTAACACCGCTTGATAAGATGAAGGCTGGAACTCAAGAAGAGTTTGAAGGTTTTGGTGCTATTACACCACATGAAGATGAGCGTGTTAAAAAAACACCTCTAGCATATTAAGGAGTATGGGTATGTTTGAAGCTATTGCTTTTTATCTGTTTGCTTTTTTAACTATTGCGATGTTCTACATTACTGTAACGACATCACAAGCGTTATACGCTCTAACGGCGTTAGCGGCAGGGATGATTTTTATTTCGGCATTTTTCTTTATATTAGGTGCTGACTTTTTAGGTGCAGTTCAGATAGTAGTTTACTCTGGTGCTGTTATGGCTCTATATGCTTTTGGGATGATGTTTTTTGATACGACAAGAGAAGTTAAAGAGAAAAAGGGTAATCAGTATCTTGTAGTAGGTTTAGCTACTATCAGTGCTGTTTTAGCCGTTTTAATATTTGCAGCTCCAATTATCAGTGATAATATTACGGCACTTTATCCGGCAGGGACAGAAGGTAATACACAAGAAGTCGGTATGGTTTTATTTACAAAATATCTAGTACCTTTTGAAGTAGCTGCCGTAATGCTTTTAGTAGCTATGATTGCAGGTATTGTATTAGCAGGTAAGAAAATGGACGAATCATTAACTCTTATGACTGAAGAAGAGATCAAAGATATGCGTGCCGAGAAAATGAAACCAAAGGACCTTAAATGATAGAAATTGGATTAAATCACTATCTTGTATTATCGACAATCCTTTTTGCTATAGGACTTGTTGGCGTAATGAAGAGAAAGAATCTTTTAATGCTGTTTTTCGCTACTGAGATTTTACTAAATTCTGTAAATATCTCTTTTGCGGCAATATCACATTATTACGGTGACCTTACGGGTCAAATGTTTGCATTTTTCGTAATTGCTATTGCAGCTAGTGAAGTTGCTGTTGGACTTGGTTTATTGATTGTTTGGCATAAACGCTACAACAACATTGACCTTGATTTTATGACAAGAATGAAAGGATAAACTAATGGAATTATTTTTATATACTGCACTGTTTTCACCACTAGTCGGTTCTTTATTTGCAGCACTTTTCGGCTCACGTCCAAAGACTCTGATAGCGGGTGTAGTTCCAAGTATATTGCTTGGTGTATCACTTCTTAGTTCAACTATACTTTTAGTATTGGTTTTAACAACAGGGCATACACTTCATGTAGAGATGATGACGTGGATGGCTACGGGTGACTTATATATCCCTTTTGGATTTGTAGTTGACCAAGTATCTGTTACTATGATGATGGTTGTAACTGTTGTTTCAACTGTAGTTCACGTATATGCTATCGGATATATGGATCACGATAAAGGTTTTAACCGTTTCTTTGCATGGTTATCGGCATTCGTTTTTTCTATGATGGTACTTGTTATGAGTGATAACTTCGCAGGTCTTTTCATCGGTTGGGAAGGTGTTGGTCTTTGTTCATGGGGTCTTATAGGTTTTTGGTATAAAAAAGAGAGTGCAACTTGGGCGGCAAACGAAGCGTTTATTATGAACCGTATCGCTGACCTTGGTATGCTTATAGGTATCTTCTTAGTATATTGGAATACGGGAACTCTTCAGTATGCAGAAGCTTTTGCTGCGATGCCTGGACTTGACACTATGACACTTACTTGGATTGGTATTTTCTTATTTGTAGGTGCTATGGGTAAATCTGCGCAGTTTCCACTACATACTTGGCTTGCAGATGCGATGGAAGGTCCTACCCCTGTATCGGCTCTTATCCACGCTGCGACAATGGTAACGGCAGGTGTTTACTTAGTAGTTCGCTCAAACGAGTTATATGCACTTATCCCTAACGTTGGTCTATTTATCGCAAGTCTTGGTGCTTTTGTTGCTATCTTTGCAGCTACAATGGCACTTGTTAATCGTGATATCAAGCGTGTTATCGCATACTCAACTCTTTCACAACTAGGTTATATGTTTGCAGCAGCAGGTCTTGGTGCTTACTGGGTTGCACTTTTCCACTTAATGGCTCACGCATTTTTTAAAGCTTTATTATTCTTAGGTGCAGGTAACGTTATGCACGCAATGCATGATGAGTTAGATCCGTTTAAAATGGGTGGACTTGGCAAGACTATGAAAGCTACTATGATTATGATGACATTAGCTTCAGTTGCACTAGCAGGTATCTTCCCGTTAGCTGGTTTCTTCTCAAAAGATTTAATCTTAGAGGTTGCATTTGTCGATCATCACTTTATCATCTATAGTGTACTACTAATCACTGCGGGTTTAACTGCATTTTATTCATTTAGAATTATTGCACTTATCTTCCACGGTGAAGAGCGTCACTTAGAGTTTGGTATCCATCCTCATGAAGCTTATAAGTTTATGTTAGTTGCTATGAGCCCGCTTTTAATCTTAGCAATTATTGCAGGTTTCTTATTTAAAGGTACGTATTTTGATATGGTAACGGCTATATTACCGGATACCGAGTATCATGTTCACTCGGCTACAACTTATTGGATTATGACTATAGGTACTCAACTGTTTGTAATCCTCTCAATCGCATTTGCATATAAAAAATATATGTCAAAAGATATCAAAGTACCCGACGGTACAAGTAAAATGGAAAATAGATTTTGCTATAAATTATTAAAAAACCAATACTATATTCCATATTTTTATCAAGAATATTTTGTAAAACCATATAGAGAATTATCAACTCTTTTCTGGGAAAAAATTGATATGAAAGTTGTAGATGCTACAGTTGACGGTGTTGCTAAAATACTTTACTCAACAGGGGAGAATACAAGAGGGATGCAAAGTGGAAACTTATCTACTATGCTTAAATGGATGGTAGCCGGTCTTATAGGTTTACTGTCATTAGCTGTTGTTTTTGGACTAGCAGCAAGATATTCTGGTGAGATAAACAATATCTTATCAGGTTTAGGAGTTTAATAGATGTTAGATCATATCTTATCGATTTTAATTTTCTTTCCGGCAGTAGCTGCTATCTTTGGTTTTGCAATACAAAAAGATAGTGTACGTGCATACGGTACGGCGGTTGCAGCTATAGAATTTGCACTCTCATTATTATTATGGTATTCATTTGATTCAAGTGTATCCGGTATGCAGTTTATGGAACAAGTTGCATTAGTGCCTGCATTTGGAATTAACTATATATTAGGTATTGACGGTATTTCACTTTTCATTATCATTTTGGCTTCATTTTTTACTATGATAGGTATAGCTTCTCTTAGTGACACTAAAGATGAGAAAAACCTAATAATTACATTACTATTTTTACAAATGACTATGGTTGGTGTTTTTGCTGCTTTAGATGCTATAGTGTTTTACATTTTCTGGGAACTTTCACTTGTACCGATGCTATATATAATCGGTGCATGGGGTGGTCCTCTTCGTATATATGCATCTGTTAAGTTCTTTTTATATACGTTTGCAGGTTCACTTGTAATGCTAGTCGGTATTCTTTTCATGGCATATTTTTACTACCAGGCTACCGGTGCATGGAGTTTTGCAATCTTAGAATGGTATAGACTTATTTTACCTGAGTCATTCCAAATGTGGTTATTTGTGGCATTTTTTCTTGGGTTTGCTATCAAGGTTCCAATGTTTCCGTTCCATACTTGGTTACCGTACGCTCACGGTCAAGCACCGACTATCGGTTCGGTAATACTGGCGGCGATTTTACTTAAAATGGGTACATATGCGTTTATCCGTTTTTCACTTCCACTGTTTCCGGATGCTTCTGTAGCATTTATGTTCCCGATAGCAGTTATATCTATAATTATGATTATATACACTGCTATGGTTGCTTATGCACAAAAAGATGTTAAACAAGTTGTTGCATACTCATCTATTTCGCACATGGGTGTTATTATACTTGGTACATTTGCGTTAAATGTAGAGGGTATTTCGGGCTCAATCTTTTTAATGATTGCTCACGGTGTCGTATCTGGTGCATTGTTCTTACTTGTAGGTGTTATCTATGACAGACGTCATACAAAACTAATGAGTGAGTTTGGTGGACTTGCATCTGTTATGCCAAGATACGCTACAATTTTTGGAATCATGTTAATGGCTTCAGTCGGTTTACCTTTAACTATCAACTTCGTAGGTGAATTCTTAAGTTTATTAGGGTTTTATAAACAATCTCATATTTTAACTTTACTAGCAGGTACTGCAATTATCGTTGGTGCTATCTATATGTTGGCAGCTTATAAGAAGATGTTCTTTGGAGAAGTTACTAAAGAAGAAAATAAAAATCTTCCTGATGTAAACAAAAGAGAATTGGTAGCTCTTATTCCATTAACTATCCTAACTGTTTGGTTAGGTGTATATCCTAAACCTGTTTTAGAACCTATCAATAACTCTGTTGAGTCTGTTGTTCAGTTAATGCACGATAAAGCTATTTCAGAGGAAGCAAAATCTCGTATACCTAATTTGGTTAAAGGTGTTGAGATTACAGAAACTACAGCTAAGGAGGTACACTAATGTCACCGGTAAACGTATCAATGGAATCATTGAATCTAGTTACACTAGCACCTATGCTAACTCCAATTGTTGGTGCTCTTTTAATTTTAATAGTAGATCTTTTTAAAGGCGGACTTGATAAGAGTTTATATGTAATGCTTAGTTTCTTATTTTTAATAATTGACTTTGGACTATTGCTCGATAGTGCATCGGTGTTCTCAGAAGCGGGAACTATGATGGGTGTGTTTGACGTTATGTTGATAGACGGTTTAGCGATTATTTCTCAGTTTATAATCGTTGGAGCATCACTTCTGTTTATTGCTCTAGCGTTAACGCCAAAACGTTTCCATGAATTTTCATACCCTGAATTTTTTGCACTGTTTTTATTTATGATTGGCGGATTCCAGTTCATGGTTGCAACAGATAACTTAATCTTAGTTTTTGTTGGACTTGAAACAGCTTCACTCGCATTATATACTATGATAGCTATGCATAACCGTGATAAAAGCTTTGAAGCTGCGGTTAAGTACTTTACTATGGGTGCATTAGCGGCAGGTTTCTTCTCTTTTGGTGCTATGGTATTTTATGCACTTACGGGAAGTGTAGAAATAAATCAAATTGCTGCTGTATTAAATGCAAATAATTATGCCGATATAGGTTATGTGCTTGTAGGTGTAGCATTTATCCTTGCATCGTTTGGATTTAAACTTTCAATGGTTCCTTTTCATACTTGGACACCTGACGTATATGAAGGAAGTTCTGCGGCATTAGCGGGTTATATGTCAATAGTTCCAAAAATAGCTGGATTCGTTGTAGCTATGCGTATATTTGAATTTTTAATTCACAGTGGAATAGTTTGGTTGGAAGTTGTTCTTTATATCGTTGTTGTAGTAACTATGACGGCTGCAAATATCTGGGCTCTTGTTCAAGACGATGTTAAACGTATGCTTGCATATTCATCGATATCACATGCAGGTTTTGTAATGGCTGCTATCTTAATTGGAACGACGCAGGCAAATTCGGCACTATTTCTTTACTGGATTTTATTTAGTTTTACAAACCTTGGTTCATTCTCAATGCTTTGGATTTCGCGCCAGAAAAATCTACCTTCATACCAAAGTTCAGACCATACGTTTGAAAAGTTTTCGGGAATGATAAAAACTTCACCGGTGGCAGCTTCGATTATGGCACTGTTTATGTTAAGTTTAGCAGGTCTGCCTCCTTTTGCACTGTTTTGGGGTAAAATGTATATGATAAGTTCTGCCGTAAATGCCGACTATAAAGTTTTAGCTTTAGTAATGGCGCTTAACTCTGCTATTGCGGGTTATTACTACTTGAAACTGATAGTATATATGTTTATGAAAGAGCCTTCAGCTCAAAGTATAAGCAGTAGCGGTAAAATTTATGTAGCAAATGCATCTACATCGCTTAAAACAATAATCGGTTTTGCCGCTGTAGGAACTATATTTGCTTTTATCGCAATAAACCCAATATTAGAATTCGTTACATCTTTTGTATATAATAGCGGGTATTAATATTATATAAAAGGAGTATAGTTGTTAAAAGTATTTCTTTTACTCCTTTTGACTCTATTTTCTAACTCCTTGGCACTGGAAATTTCTATAAACGGTGCTAAGGAAAACCATCAAAAATATTCAACTTTACATATTAGAGATACGGATAAGTTTCTTTGTCAAAAAGAATTAGACGATTTTGAAGCTACCAGTAAAGTTATCTGTGCATTTTCAAAAGAACCAAGCCAAGATATAAAAAAAATTCAAAACGATTTTTTTATTGTAGATACCAAAATAAAAAATAAAACATTTTTTCTTATAATAAAACCGTTTAAAAAAATGAAATTAGTACCTGTAGTTTTTGATTTAACCAAGGATAAGAGTGTATATTCATCTGAAATAAAGCTCTCAAAACATTGGATGCTAATAGGGTATGATGAACAAATCCCTTTTATAAAAGATGAAAAGTACAATGAAAAAGCAATAAACTTTCCTTTTATAATGGATACAGATACACTGCCTTATGTAGGTGGTCTTGATGTGGAAGGTAAGCCTGTTAAAGTAAAGCAGGTAGAAGATATAAAAGAGTTTATAAAAATAAAAAATCTATATGCAAAAAAAGATTATGAGAGAGCACTCGATAAAATAGAAGATATCTTAATAGAATATCCAAATACACTTTTTAAACCCGAAATATTATTTTATAAAATAAAAGTTTTTGACAAAATGGATAGAAATGAGGGTATATTAAAGTTATCAAAAGTATTTTTAAGAGAATATTCATCAAATGACAATATAGCCGAGGTTTTATCTTTAACTGCAAAAGCATATGCAAACCTAGGGCAGGGGACAAATGCCGATTATTTTTTTGACAGGTTATTTGATGAGCATCCTAACAGTGTATATTCAAAATGGGGTTTGTTGTATAAAGGAGATATGCTTGAAGATGAAGGTGCAGTTTCTAAAGCAGTAGTTTACTACGAAAGAGCACTAAATGAAACAAATGATATAGATGTAGCAGTTAATGCTGCTTTTAATTTGGCAAAATATAACTTAAATCTATTTAAAAAAGAAAAAGCCAATGAGTATATATCTAAAATTTTAAAGGCAAAACCGTCTTTTTTCAAAGAACATTATAATGCATCCAGAGATTTAATGGAGCAGTTTTTAGAAGAGAAAGAATATAAAAGCGCGGCTGATATTGCAGGAGCATTGTTAAACGGGCAAGGTAAAGATGATGATGATGCCGAATGGCTACTAAGAAGTCAAGGTGTTTGGCTGAGTAAAAGTGAAAATAAAATTGAAGCATTAGAACCTCTTAAAAAATATTTGAAGCTGTATGAGTACGGTTTATATCTTGATGAAGTGCAAGTTGCAAAAGACGGTTTGTTTTTTGATGAGAGTATCAATGATGATAATATAAGTAAAAAACTTGCTAGATATGATGAACTAATGGAACTTTACAAGGGTGATAGCATTGGAGACAGGGCTATATACGAAAAAGCAAAAGAGTTAAATAAAAATCAACTCTATAAAGATGCCCTGGATATGGAGGATAAGCTTTTAAAACTCGATAATACTATATATACAGATATAAATCAAATACTTCAGGATGCAGCTGTTGGTTTTATGAAACAATCTTTAGAAAAAAGAGAATGTAACGAAGTCTTGGTTACGTCAAATAAATACAAAATTGTCTTATCTGATGAATGGGATGACGGTATATATGAGTGTGCTATGCAAGGTTCAGATTATACCTTAGCCAGAAAAACATCTACTAAAAATCTAAATTCAAAAAATATAAACCATAGAAAAAAATGGTTATACAGACATATAAAACTTGATTTTGCCACAGGGAATTATAGTGATGTACTTCAGGCATCAAAAGAGTTGATATCTTTGGTTAATTTTAATAAAGAATCTGAGTATTTAGATATATATAGAATAATTTTTGATACATACCAAAGGCTTGAACAGAATGATAATATGTTAAAGGCTATAGCAGATTTAGAAAAGCTGTATGGGCTTAACTATAAGGATATCGAAAGATATATAGCTGTTATGGGAATAGGTGTAGATAAAAAAGATAACACTATCGTTATAAAATATGCAAAAGATATTATGAATTTGCAAAACAGTTCAAAGTCATACTCTCAGTCACCATACGTTGAGTTTAGCATCTATGAAGCATATATAGATATTGAAGAATACAATAAAGCACTAGAGGTTATAAAATCTTTGGAAAATATAGAATTAAAACCAAAAGACAGAGTTAGACAAAAGTATTTGCTTGGAAGCGTATATACAAAACTGTGGCGTGATGAAGAAGCTAATAAAGCTTATGATGAGGTTATAAAGCTTGATCCAAACTCTGCATGGGCAGAGCTTGCAAAAAGTGCAAAAGATATATCTAAATAGATTTATAGTTCTAAACAGTCACTTATAGTATAAAGACCCTCTTCTTTATCTACAAGCCAAGAAGCTGCACGAATAGCACCTTTGCTGAATGTATTTCTTGAAGTTGCCGTGTGGTTGAGTTCTATGAACTCGCCATCATTATAAAAACCTACGGTATGACGACCGACGATATCTCCACCGCGAAGAGCCATAACACCGATTTCGTCCTTAGTTCTTTCACCTATATCTCCGTCACGCCCACTTACTCTAACTTTGTTTAAATCAAGTCCGCGTCCGCGTGCTGCCGATTCACTCAGTGTAAGTGCAGTTCCGCTTGGGCTGTCTTTTTTATGTTTATGATGCATCTCTACTATCTCAATATCAAAATCTTCAAGTGCCGCTGATGCTTGATAAACAAGTTTATTCAGTAAGGCTACACCCAGTGACATATTTGTTGCATATAGTACGGGCATTTTTTCACTTGCCTGTTTTAAAAGATTTGCCTGATGAGTGCTTAAACCTGTTGTTCCTATTACAAGTGGTTTAGGGTGTTTAAGCGCACCTTCTAAAAGAACTTCACATGCATCAGGGAGAGAAAAGTCTATAACTATATCACAAGCATTTAAAAAAGCATCTATATCCGATGATACTAAAACTGAAGGATCAACATTAAAATCAAGATTATTTCTAACAAAGACACTGCTTAAAGAGATATCGTCAGTTGTTTTTAAATCTTCTAGTATTAGTTTACCAACGCGACCATTTGCACCAAATACACCAACTCTTGTCATAATAATTTACCTTGTTTATTGTTTTTAAAATGATATCAAATCTTTATTTTATTTTTGTTAAAAAAAGGTGGTATAATTTTTTTAAAGGCATAAAATGAATTTAGATGAACAAACAAAAATAAGATTAGAGTCAGAAGTAAACAGAGTACATGATGCATGTAAAAGGTATGAATCAAATACTTCAAGTGCCATAGTATATCATGAAAAAGATATAGATTTAGTTTTGTTTGGAAGCTTTTTAAGAAAAAATGACAAAATAATAAAGCTCGATAATCATCATCATTTTATAATGTTTTGCTATACATCCGAATCAGAAGCGTACGAAGCTGCAAAAAATCTACTTTCTAAACTAGATAGTCATTTTCAAAATACAACTTCATGTATAGCTATAGATTCCGCTTGTAAAAATGATTCTACAAATATGATGATAAATAAACTTCTTCTAATAATCAAAGAAACCAAGAAAAACTCGGTTTCAAGAATAGAATACGATGATATCTTGGACGAGATAGTTTAGCTTAACTTCTCATCTACGTAAGATATAGCTTGAAGAGCTGCAACTGCACCGTCACCTGCGGCAGATACAACCTGCTTTGGAGCTGCTATACGCATATCTCCTGCAGCCCATAAACCTTCACATGAAGTTTTCATACTTATGTCAACTATAACTTGACCTTGCTCGTTCATGTCACAAAGGTAAGAGCCGTCTTGTTGCATAAGAGTTTGGTTGTTTACATCATTGCCGACAAAAGTAAATATACCGGGAACTTCGATATCTCGAATCTCGCCGTCTTTATTTTTTACTTTTAGTCCCGTTACACCCATAGCATCACCATATACTTCTTCAGGAGACGAGTTTAGAACAAGTTCGATATTGTCCGTATTTTTTACGCGTTCAACCGTATTTGGAGCTGAACGGAAAGTATCGCGTCTGTGCACAAGGTAAACTTTATTACATATTTTCGCTAAATAAAGTGCCTCTTCCAAAGCAGTATCACCGCCGCCTATAACTACAACGTCTTTACCTTTATAGAAAAAACCGTCACACGTAGCACAAGTACTCACACCTTTTCCAAAAAAATCATTTTCACCCTTAAATCCTGCACGGCGTGGGCGGCTACCGGTTCCTATGATAACAGAATGTGCTTCATCAACTTTTCCGTCACCACGATATATTTTAAATATATCTCCCTCTTTACTAACACGTGTTACTTCAACCATTTCATGTTTAAGTCCAAATCTTTGACATTGTTCAGGCCAAGGCTGCATCAGATCCATACCCGTAATTTCACCTGTAACACCGGGATAATTTTCAATTTCTGAAGAGTTTGTAATCTGACCTCCGGGCATCCCTTTTTCATACATAACTACGTTTTCTAATCCACCGCGAGTCGTATATAATCCTGCTGTAAGTCCGGCAGGTCCACCGCCGATAATTGCACAATCCAAAATAGCCATTTTTATATTCCTTAATTCTATTTTATAGTTTATCTACTTCTTTTGATAAAGCATCCAAATTATCTAATTTTCGTATCATACTATCTTGTTTATAAAGAGTATCTTTTGTTTTTTTTATAAAAAAAATAGATGGGGATTCATATATATTAAATCTCTGAATAAAGTTTAGTGAGTTCTTTGTGCCAGAGCGTAAAAAAGTTGTCGAATCAGAATTTTCTCTAACCGTGTTGTAATAATCAATAGCAATTATAGGTATATTCAAATTGGTATTTGCAAGTTTGTTTTGAGTATCTGCATCCCTAGATGAGTAAAACACGACGACATATTTTTCTTCTTTGGGTGTAAAAATATTACTTTTTTCGTAAAAAACCCATTCTTTAAAATCTATAAATTTATATTCTGAAAATTTGTAGTTGAAGTATGCAAAGGCTGTGGCTATAAGTGCCGAGCCAAAAAAAGAAGCAAGAAGTGTGGAAAGAGAAAAGAGGCTTTTACCTCCTTTACTTTTTGCCACGACTACCCTTGAAAACTTACGCTAAATGAGCGTCGATTTTTTCTGCTAGAGCTTGTTTAGATTGTGCCCCTACAACTTGATCTACCATTTCACCGTCTTTAAAGAACATGATAGTAGGGATAGAACGGATACCGAATTTTACAGCTATATCTTGTTCTTCGTCTGTATTTACTTTACAGATTTTAGCTTTACCTTCATACTCTTCGGCTAACTCTTCAATAACCGGAGCAATCATACGACATGGACCACACCAAGGAGCCCAAAAATCTACTAAAGATACACCTTCACTCAATGTTGCTTCAAAATCTGCACCTGTTAATTCTAAATATTTTCCCATTACAATTTCCTTGTATTTTTTTTAATTATTATGAGAGTATTATACAATCACAACTTTAAATGAGACTTTTGTATTTTTACTTTAGAAATTTGTTAATTATTAGTAACCAAATAAAAGCGGAGATGCTAAATATAAGCAGTGAACCGAAAAAAAGCTGTTGATTATTTAGAGTTAAAGATATAGAAGATAATATCAAAGCCGTCGTATTTAAAAACCATTGTAAATTTGCCAGTCTCTTGGGTGTTAAGTCTTGTAGCATAGGGACACTTTGAGTTTCTACTAGAGGTGAATATATATGAAACCAAACTAAAAAAGGGATTATCTTGTAAAGGTTTCCTATGATTAAAAAGCTAAAAAAACCAACTATCAATATCCACATACCAAGTTTTAAAATATCTTCATTATTATTAAAAATGTATGAGAAAAGTAACAAAAAGGAAACAAAAAAAGAAACAAATCCGACATACATATACTTAGCCCATATATCATGCTCAATAATTTTTCTGCTTTTAACCATAGAAAATAGTTGATAAAAATATAGAAGAATAGAAACAATAGTTAAAAAGTAAGATAAGTATTCCAAGCTAACAGATGAAAAAACACTTGAGAGAAGCATAAGTACAACGGCAAAAGCCAAAGTATAAAAACTCTTTGTAAATTCGTTGTCGCTTATACGTTTTGATGAACCAAACATAGGTATTAGTATTATCGATATACCCATTATCAAAAGTAGTATAAAACCTACTAACAAGCCGAAAGTATGTGCTTTTAGTACAGAGTGAGGGTTTATATCAAGGCATCCGGAAAAACCGCATGACATAATGATTCCACTAATTATCCCTATAAGCAAAAATATATTACTCATCCACATAGCTTTTGTAATGCTGGTTTTTCTTCTTGTGTTTTTTAATGTCAGCAATAACTCTACCGCATAGATGCTCATAGCAACCAAAACCAAAAAACCGCCGTATATTAAAAATGTTGCATTATAAAAAAAACCAAAAATCAAAAGAATTAAGCCTGAGAGTAAAAATTTATACAGGTATTTAAAAATATTAACATTGTAATGTTTTGTCTCAACTACGACAGGAGCAAGTTGGGACATTGCAGAGAAGATTGATAGCATGATAAATCCCAGCATATAGATATGAACCCAACCTATAAGTTTAAAATCATCTAAGTCTGCATCAAAGGGAATAAAAAAAAGTACTATAAAACTTATAAAATAAAAAAAAGAACTGAGTAGAAAGTAAGGTTTCATAAGTTTTATAGACGGTGAAAAATCAGGATTAACGTTCATATCTTCTCTTAAGTAATAATTTGTATAATTTTACCAAATTTATGACAAGGTTTAAAATGAAATTAACGGTTACAGACGGTGAATTTGGTGTAAGACCGCCGGTGACAAAGCCTCATCCAGGATTTTTACACGAAGTCGGAGAAGAAAGATTTAAAAAATTGGTATATGATCATTACGATTTAATAGAAAAAAGTGATATTTCTTTTTTATTTCCCGTACACGACGAGGAAGATTTTGCAGAAGCAAAAAAACATGCTTTTGATTTTTTAATTCAAATTTCCGGTGGTCCTAGATACTTTGAACAGACTAGAGGCGAGCCGAGGATGGTAGGACGCCACGCACCGTTTCGTATAGACGAGCAGGGTAGAAAAGTTTGGCTGACACTATATGCAGGACTTTTAGAATCTTTGGTTGATGAGGGAATTAGTGAAGAATATATCCAGTCCTTTTGGGATTATTTAGATATATTCTCAATGTGGTTGGTAAATACTAAATCGTAATTATCAAAACTCAATAAGCTGTCTTTTTCTATTTTTAAAGACGGCACATTCTTTATATCCGACACTTTTTGCCATTTCAACAAGTTTTTGAGAACTAAATCCGACTTGCTCCGGTGAGTGAGCATCTGATGCAAAAGTTATCGGTATATTCAGCTCATAAGCATATTTAAGTAATTCAAGTGACGGATAAGCTTCGGCTATCGGTTTTCTAAATCCAGAAGCATTTAGTTCAATAACCATATCTGCTTCTTTTATAGCTAAAAGGGCTTTTTTAGCTATCTCTAAAATTGGTTTATTTGGTAAAAATTTGAAAACTTTTATTAAATCTAAATGTCCGACTATATCAAAAAGCTTTGATTTAGCCATATCTTCAATCGAATCGAAATATTTTTGCCAAATCTCATCTATGTCTTTTTCTTCGTATTTGCCGATAAATTCGGGATTATCAAAACCCCACTTGTCAATAAAGTGAACAGAACCAATAAGATAATCTACATCACTATTTAATACTCTCTCATCCATATAACCGTCTAAATAATCGACTTCATATCCCAAAAGAATCTCTATCTTGTCTTTATATTTCTCTTTTGCATTAAGAACATTATGTTCATACTTTTCCATGTCGGAGAAATCCATTCTGTATTTTGGATCAAATTTCATAGGTGCATGATCTGAAAAACCATAGTACTTGGTTTTATTGGTTATCGCTTGTTCAATATACTCCTCAATACTGCCTTCAGCGTGGTTGCACAGAGTAGTATGGTTATGTAAATCTACTATCATCAGCATTCTCTTTATTTAATATATTTTATGCTATTATAGTGTTAATTAAATTAATTTAGGGAAAACTTTATGACTCAGGAAGAATTAGATGCACTGATGAATGGTGATGTCGATCTTGACTCTTTAGATGAGAGTGTAAAAGAGGAATCAAGCGAAGATTTAGCCGAAGAGATAATAGAAGAAGTTGAGGCAGCAAAAGAAGGGGAAGATATTCCTGCCGGATACAGTGAAAGAACTGCACATCATTGGCCTCTGCCTGCAACTGATGAAAATAAAATGGTACATCAGTTAGATGACGTAACTAAAGAGAGTGAAGAAAAAGCGAGTGAAATTTTTGATATTATAGAAAATATATCAAATGAGCTGATGGAAAAAGAGGAAAATGTTAATAATGTTGTTGAAGTAATCAATTCAAATGTTGAGTTATTTACTACATTAAGTACAAAATTTCCGGAAGTTGAAGCTTTTAAAACTCAACTTTCAAAAAACGAATCTGCCCTTGAAGATGCGAATATAGCATTAGAGATGCTTCAGATGAGCGGTGATGATATTATGAACGTTATGGACATTATGCAGTATCAAGATATTCACCGTCAAAAGATTGAGCGTGTTATTAACGTAATGCGCGCACTCTCAAAATATATGAACACACTTTTTGAGAGTAAGGTTGATGATGAGAAACGTGTATCTTCGGCTCAGCATATTGTCGGAGATACGCATAATGAATTGGCATCTACCGATGATATTGAAGCACTACTTGAACAGTTTGGAAAATAACAATATATGAATAAAGTTGAGTTACTTTCCCCGGCAGGGACATTAGAAAAATTAAAAATTGCACTTGATTACGGTGCAGATGCCGTGTATGGCGGAGTAAGCCATTTTTCTCTACGTATTAGAAGTGGAAAAGAGTTTACCATGGAAGATTTTGCCGAAGGTATCAAATATGCCCATGAGAGAGGTAAAAAAGTTTATGCAACAATAAACGGTTTCCCTTTTAACTCCCAATTAAAACTTTTAAAAAAACATATACTTGCAATGGCTGAACTGAAGCCTGATGCATTTATCGTAGCAACTCCGGGTGTTTTAAAACTGTGCCATGATTTAGTCCCTGATATACCTCTACATTTATCGACTCAGGCAAACGTAATGAATGTCCTAGATGCACAAGTATATGCAGCTATGGGTGCTACCCGTATCATTACAGCTCGTGAGATAAGCCTTAAAGATTTAAAAGAGATAAAAAAAGAGTTACCTGAACTTGAACTAGAAGTATTTGTTCACGGTTCTATGTGTTTTGCATACAGTGGTCGCTGTCTTATATCTACACTTCAGAGTGGGCGTGTTCCAAATCGCGGAAGTTGTGCAAATGATTGTCGTTTCCCTTATGAGATGTATGCTGCAAATCCCGAGACAGGTACTCTTTTTAAACTTGAAGAGGATGAGGGTGTCGGTACATACATAATGAACTCAAAAGATTTAAATCTAGCATCACACATAAAAGAGATTTTAGATAGCGGTGTTGTTGATTCGTTAAAAATCGAGGGGCGCACAAAAACAGCTTATTATGCGGCTACAACTGCAAAAGCTTATCGTATGGCAATTGACGATTATTATGAAGATAAGCTTGATACCGATAAATATCAATATGAACTTGAATCTCTTCAAAATCGCGGATATACCGATGCGTATCTAATATCTCGTCCGTTTGAGAAACACGATACCCAAAGCTTGGATTTTACTATGCAGCTTGGTACGCATCAGGTGAGTGGTCAGGTAGATGAAAACGGGACACATTTTTTATGTAAATATAAGACCCTGCCTGGAGATGAGCTTGAAGTGCATATGCCTCTTGGAAGCAAGATAGAGATGGTTGATAACGAGATTGGAACTACATATGAGCGTGATGGTAGAGTTTATTTGAAATTTAAGCAATTAAAAGCCCAAAACGGAAAGATTTGGGAGTCTGTACACAGTGGAAACGTGAACCCTATAGAACTTCCAGTGAAAATGCCTCAATATACATTTTTGAGAGTTCCGTCTCATCCGGATATGGGAACTTATCCTAAACAATAAAATTTGATATAATTCCAAAAATAAAAACTCTAAAAGGAAAAAATTAATGAAATTTGTCTCAATAGTAATGGGTTCAAAAAGTGATTATGAAGTTATGAAGTCTTGTTCGGATACACTAGAAGCATTTGGTGTTAACTATGAAATGGTTATATCATCTGCACACCGTTCACCTGAGAGAACTGCAGAGTATATTAAAAAAGCAGAAGAAAAAGGTGCACAAGTATTTATTGCAGCAGCGGGTATGGCTGCACATTTGGCAGGTGTTTTGTCTTCTAAAACGGTTAAACCTATTATCGGTGTACCTATGAGTGCATCCGCACTAAGCGGTATAGATGCACTACTCTCAACTGTTCAGATGCCGGCTGGAATGCCAGTTGCTACAGTAGCTATAGGAAAAGCAGGTGCTATCAATTCGGCTTTTTTAGCAATGCAGATGTTAGCACTTGATAATGAAGAATTAGCAGTAAAGTTAAAAGAAGATAGAATAGCAAAAGCTAAAAAAGTTGAAACAGACTCTATGGAGATTGAAACAATCATAGAAGCATAAACAAAAGGGAATATTTATGAAGTGGATGAGTGATACGGAGTATATGGAACTAACGGGCTTAGAGATGGATGCGATAGACGATTTATGTGATCGCGGAAAACTAAGTGTGAAAGTTGAAGACGGTGTTAGATATATAGATCCATCCAAAGGTGCTCAAGAAGTAGTAGTCCCTGCAAAATTGCAGGAACTCTCTAAGCACAACACTCATGAGATGATAGTGCAACCTGAATTTGTTGAAAAAACAATAGGCACTATTATCAACCTTCATGAAAAAGTTCTCGATTCAAAAGATGAAACACTACAAGCCGTAAAAACGGAAAATGAGTTTTTAAGAGAGGCACTTGCATCTTTGCAGGAGCTTTATGATGAGGATAGAAAAACTATCCATACCCTCCAAGAACAACTAAAACTTTCACAACAAGAAGTTGAATTTATGCGTCGTAAATATAAACTAATGTGGAACAAAGCTATTGATGAACATACAAACTAGGACATATCTGTTTTAATGACAATATCTCCCGAATGTGTTGAATGTATCATAAATCAAAGTGCTAAAGTAGCCAACGCTATTGAAGCGGATGATATACTATCAAATAAACTAACTTCAACCGTTAAGAATCTGAGCAAAGAGTTCTCATTTGATGATACTCCGCCTGAAATTGCTTCATATGTATATGAGGAGATGGCACGTATTGCTAAAAAGAAAGACCTCTATGATGAGGTAAAAGAACATTCTACTCAAAAAGCACTCAGTTTTGTACCTCTTTTACAAGAAAAATTAACAAACTCAAAAGATAAACTATTAACCGCTACAAAAATAGCAGTAGCGGGAAATGTTATAGACTTGGCTGCCGAAGTTGAGTTTGACCTAGAAGATGAACTTGAAAAAATATTTCATACCCAGTTTGCCCACAATGACTTTGAACTTTTAAAAGAGAACTTAAAAAAAGCACAAAATATAGTTATTATCGGAGATAACGTAGGTGAGCATATATTTGATTATATGTTTATAGAGACTTTGAATGAACTTTATCCAAATGTAGAGATTACATATATGGTACGTGGAAACCCTATTATAAATGATGTAACTATAAAAGAAGCAAAAGAAGCGGGCTTTGATAATATATGCAAGCTTGTTGATTCGGGTGTAAATACACCGGGATTTACATATAACAGAGCAACAAAAGAGGCAAAAGAGTTGTTTGACAATGCAGACTTGATCATCTCAAAAGGGATGGGAAATTATGAATGTATGAGTCCTTCACACAGAGGCGATATATGTTTTTTACTCAAAGTAAAATGCTCTGTTGTTGCATCTTCACTTAACAAAGAGATTGGTGATATTATTTGTAAAGTTGTTTAGTTTTAATTTTTTATCATTATTAAAACAAATATAAAAGTTTGATATTTATAAAAAATTATGTTACAATGGAAACTGTTGATTGCCAAACTTACTGTGAAGTAAGGACGGAAAGCCATGGGTCTCAAGCATTGTTGAGATCGCCAGGTTGCTAATAATGTTTTCACATTGTTATATTTTCCCCCTAGCTTTTAGTAGTATGCAAACAATATACTTTACTTTAAAGGATTTGTTATGAAAAGTATTTTGTTTATTCTACTCTTTGCTCTTATATCTCTTAAAGCCGATACCATAGACGTAGCCGGTGAAACAGGGATTCTTAAAGTTAAAAGTGGATTCGGATATTCTATCAAGGTTAGTGAACACTTTGAACCGTTTGTTTATCTAAACAATAAACTTCGAGATCTGAAAATCGATTTCAAAGATTTAAATTTTTCGGATTTAGGTGTAGGTATCGGAGTTTCAGGAGATATTAGTAACTCTTTTAGTTACTTTTTCAAATATGCTTCATCTCAACAGATTTTTGATGAGCTGAAACATTATTATGAAAAATATAGAACTCTTAAGTATGACGGTATTGAAACCTCAAGAGTTTATGCGGGTTTAAATATTAGGTTTTAAATTTTTAGACATCTTTAAATGTTTCGCGTATCTCTAAGAACTCGTTTAAGTTGTCAAAAAATATATCGACAAGCTTTGGATCAAACTGTTTTGATCTTTGTTTTTTAAAGTATTCAAAGATTTTTTTATCGTCCCAAGCTTGTTTGTAAACCCTGTCTGATCCTAGTGCATCAAATACATCTGCTATAGCGGTTATTCTGCCCTCCAAAGAGATGTCTTCTCCTTTTAAATGCCTAGGATAACCATTCCCGTCCCATCTTTCGTGATGTTCAAGTGCTATTCTTGCAGCTACTCTTAAAAGAGGTCTGTCAGAATGGGCAAGCATTTTATGCCCAAGCTCGGCGTGGGTTCTCATTATTGCAAATTCATCATCGGTAAGTTTTGAGGGTTTATGTAAAATATTATCGTGAATTGCTACTTTTCCTATATCATGCATAGGGGATGCATCTGCTATCAAGTCAACTATCTCTTTACTTAAGCCTAAGTGTTTAGCTAAAGCTCTAGAGTATTCGGCAACTCTTTTTACATGGTTTCCGGTTTCTTTACTTCTTGTTTCACCTATAGCACCCATGGTAAATACAACTTCTTTTTGGGTATGTTCAATCTCTTTTTGTAAATCATATGTATCTGTAATATCATATCTGACACTGATGTATTCTTCAATATCCCCTTTAGTATCAAGTATCGGCATGACAACACTTTGGACAACATAGTATCCACCGTCTTTTTTGAGATTTTTTACTTCTCCTTGCCATACATGTTTACTTTGAATAGTTTTCCACATATCTTTAAATATATTTTTTGAAACATCCGGGTGCCTTATGATATTATGGTTTTTGCCAATAAGTTCCTCTTTTGAGTAGCCCGATATTTCGGTAAATGCTTTATTTACATAGGTTATCCTACCTTTAAGGTCTGTTTTTGAGACTATAGCACTAATATCAACAACTTCTTTATATTGATTTAGAAGAATTTTATTTTCTTCAAGGTCCTTTTCCAAAATTATTTTTTGCTCGGATAAAGCTAGATGCGTATTAATTCTGGATAATACCTCTTTAGCTTTAAAAGGTTTTGTTATATAATCGACAGCTCCTACGTCATAAGCTCTCTCTATTGAATCCTCATCCGTACTTGCCGTGATAAATATTACGGGAATATCTTTAGTATCAGGATCGCTTTTTAATCTTTTACAAACTTCAAAACCGTCAATTTCTGGCATAATGATGTCTAATAATATTAAATCTACTTTTTCTTCTTTAAGTATTTCGAGTCCGTCTTTGGCATCCAAAGAAGCTAAAATGTCATATTTATCGTCAAGTAGTTCCATTAAGACATTGATGTTTATTTCTGCATCGTCTATAATTAATATTGTTTTTAAATTATCCATCTAAAAGTCCTAGTGCTTGTTTGAACTTAAACTTTGAACACAGATGTTTTAGTTCTTTAAAAATTTTATTCTCATCTTCATCCAGTATATATTTATCCAACTCTTCTATTATAGGCTTAATATTTTTTGCCCTTTTTGTGGAGAGAGCCTCTTTTAATTTAGTAAAAAGTTCATCTTTTTTTTCTTTGCTAATCTCTATTTTTTCGATACTGTTTAAATTGATTTTTTCTTCTATTTCCCTAATTATTTCATTTAGATTTATAACAAGTTGAGGTAAAAGTGTCCTGTTTAGATTTTTTTCTATCTCCTCTGCCGAATCTCTAAGGTATAAAGCTCCCGCACTCGCACTAATGCCTTTTAGAGTATGCATAGCTCTTTTAAGATCTTCATCTTCCATAATATCAAAGTCTATTTCTTTATACTTAATCAAGCCTTTTAGTACCTGAATATATGCACTGTTTTTACCCGAAACAAGATTTAAACCGTACTCTTTATCTAAAGTATTGAACTTAGGAATATCCATAGTATATGAGTCATTACTTTTTTCTTCTGTTATATCTGTTTTTTTACTTATGTATTTTAGTAAGGTCTTAAAAAGTTTATCGACTTCGATAGGTTTGCTTAGATGCTTATTCATCCCTGCTTCTTGAGCTTTTTCTATATCTTCGGTCATAGCATTTGCGGTTAAGGCTATTATCGGGATATTTTTATCTGTTTTTCTTATTTTTTTAGTAGCTTCATAACCGTCAAGCAAAGGCATCTGAATATCCATCAATATAAGTTCATAAGAGTTTTGTTCAAATTTTTTAATTGCTTCAAGCCCATTGGATGCTATATCTATCTTTATACCGCTATCGTTTAATAATTCTAATGTAAGTTCTTGATTTACTTCATTGTCTTCTACCAGTAATACTTTGCTTCCTTTTAACGTTTTGATTTGGTTTTCTAACTCTTTATCAGAATTTGTGTCATATTTTTTTATACTATCTTCACCTAAAAATATTTCCGATAACATATCATTTAAATATGAAGGGTTTATAGGTTTATGTAAAAAGTTTTCTATATTCGCACTCTCCATATCATCGCTTAAAATATCTCTATGGTGTGCACTTATAAGGATATTTTTTCTAGCTTCTACACCAAATTTTTCATGTATTATTTTAAATGCATCTATACCGTTAAAATCAGGCATATCCCAATCTATTAAGATTAAGTCGTAGTCATCTTTTTTATTTTTTATAAGTTCTATACCCTCTTTGGCACTTAGTGCAGATTCTACATCCAGACCAAACGAGTTTAATTGATATGTTAATATGTCCAACCAACTTTCACTATCGTCTATCAAAAGAACTTTTTTACCGTTAAATGTTGAAAAAGGTTTTGCTAAGCGATCTTTGCTTAGTTCGATGTCAAATATGAAACTACTTCCAACATCGACTTTACTCTCAACCCATATATTACCGTTCATCATTTCAACCAACTCTTTAGATATAGCTAAACCAAGGCCGGTTCCGCCGTATTTTTTACTTGTACTGCTGTCTGCCTGAGTAAAAGAATGAAATAATTTGTCTTTTTGTTCTTTAGTAAGACCTATACCGGTATCTCTTACTTCAAACCTTACACGATTTTTGCCGTCTTCTTTTACCTCAAGTATTATCTCTCCCTTTTGAGTGAACTTAACTGCATTAGACAAAAGGTTTATGAGTATTTGACTTATTCTAGAACTATCCCCGTAATATATTTTACCTAAATTTAAGTCATAGTTTACAATAAGGTCCAGACCTTGGTTATATGCTTTGACTTCAATCATATTTATTACATGTTCTATCATATCAAAAAGATTAAAGCTTGTTTTTTCTATTTCGAGTTTTCCCGCTTCAATCTTACTTATATCCAATATATCGTTTATAATACCAAGAAGTGATTTTGCAGAAGTGTCGATTCTGTTTATGTAGTGTTTTTGCTGTTTGTTTAAGTCTGTATTTAAAGCTAAATGAGCCATACCTATAATACCGTTCATAGGTGTCCTTATCTCATGTGACATATTTGCCAAAAAGTAACTTTTTGTTTTTGCAGATTCTTCTGCTTTTTCTTTTGCTTCGATTAGTTCTTGTTCGAGTTTTAATCTTTGAGATGCATCTCTAAATACACCTATAATAAACGGTGTTTCTTCTATGTCATATCTCTTTGCTGCCACGTCACAGTAAGTTATATGTCCATCTTTATTTAATATAGGAATCTCTTTTGCAATATGGTCTTTTCCCTTTATATGTTGTTTAAAGTGTTTGTTTACATAATCGATGTCTTTCTCTGGAATTATTATGTCTTTGGTATAGTTTATAAGTTTATCTTTTGTATATCCGGTCAATTTTTCAAATGATTTGTTTACATTAGTAATTAGTTGCGTATTTAGATTTATAACAGCCAATCCATCGGGCATAGAGTCAAAATATGTTTTTAACTCTTGAGTTTTTAGTTGAAGTTCTTTTGTTCTATCTGCAACTTTTAACTCTAGTTCTTTTTTTTGATTAAAAACTCTATAAATAAAGTAAAAAAGAACCAACATAATAATAAATGAACTTGTTTGCGTAAGTCTAGCTCCATATAACGTAGCTTTAATAAAATCATCTATAGCATATGAAACTACCCATGCTGATGTGTTTCCTTGAGTATTATAAATAGGATAAAAGGAAACAACGTCTATATGTTCATCTTCACGTCCAGAATTATAATGTTCTTTTGTATCGTGTTCTACATATATGGCAAACGGTTTTTCTTTATGCATCTTGGTATGTATTATATCTGTGTAGTTTTTTAGTTTATTTTTATTGTCTGATATACAAGTTTTTTGTGTGTGCTGTTGTGTTAAGGTCATCATATATTCATCATCTTCTGCAGCTTCTATATATTTTGATTTAAATTTGTTTTTATCCCATACCTTTTTTGAAAAAGTATCTTTATGTACCAAAAAGTGTGAATGTAGATTGCTGATATTTGTTAGATAGTTTTGTATATATGCAGTTGAAAAAGAGATCTCAACTGCACATATATAGTTGCCTTTTTTGTCAAATAAAGGTTCAACATATCGCAGAGCATTGGTTGTTTTACCGCCTTCAAATCCTACTACGGGTTGTTTGGTTTTATTTACATGTCTTAAACTATATCTGATTTGGCTAAGGTCATCGCCGTACTTATCAGGTTTATGCATACGTAAAAAAGTTCTATTGTCTTCTAAAGTAAATTGAAACTGATATACACCGTTTTTTTTGAGCTGAGTATATTTAAGCAGTAACTTTTCATATATTTTTTTTCTTAAACTATTTTTTTCTTCTTCACTTGAGTCGGGAAGTTTTTCTAAAAGATCTATGAGGTTTTTTTGAATAAACTCTAAAGTATTTTGTACTAAAATTTTTTCTTGATATTGGATACTTTTGAAATTTTTATCTAGGGTATTAAGATGTGTTTTTAACGCTATGTCGATTCTTTCATCTTTATTTATCTCGGTTAATGAAAGTACAAGTATATTAAATATAACAAATATGATAAAAAGATAAAGTTTTAACTTCATATTTCCGCCTTTTTTTATTCTACAATTTTAATATTATTTTGTCGCTTAAATGTCTCTTTCCCATTATTTTATATATAAACTAGGTATAATGTCATAAAGAAATAGACGGAAATACCAAATGCAAGAACAAAACAAACACCTAGAACTAGGAGTGATAAATACACTTTTAGTCGATAGAGAAACACCCCACGGACTTTTTTTAGTATCAGAAGATGAAAAAGACGTGTTATTGCCACAGGCATATGTGACAAAAGAGATGCAAATCGGCTCACTTATAGACGTGTTTTTATACACGGATTCTGAAGACAGATTGATAGCGACTACATTACAACCAAAGGCAAAGTTAGATGAATTCGGTTTTTTTGAAGTTGTAGATGTAGCAAAGTTTGGAGCATTTGTCGATTGGGGATTGCCAAAAGATTTACTTGTGCCGAATAAACTTCAAAAAAATCCTTTTAAAATAGGTGAAAAACGTTTTTTAAAAGTTGTATATGATGAGCGTACACATAGACTTGTGGGGAGTGAAAAAACTCAAGACTTCTTTACTCAAAAACCAAAGGGTTTAAAAGCGCATCAAGAGGTAAAAATAGTAATAATCTCAAAAACACCGCTTGGATTTAAATGTATAGTTGAAGATAAATACGAAGGTTTAATTTATAAAAATGAAGTATTTGAAAAAATAGAGATAGGGCAAGAGAAACAAGCTTATATAAAAACTATAAGAAAAGACGGAAATCTTGATATCTCGCTACAAGCAACAGGCTCAAAAAAGAAAAGTTCTGATGCAGATAAAGTTTTAGAACTTCTAAAACAAAATAAGGGGATGATGCCTTATAACTATAAAAGTGATGCCGATTTGATTGTAGATGTTTTTTCTATGAGTAAAAAAGCTTACAAAAGAACTTTGACTAAATTACAAGAAGACAATTTAATAGATGTTAAAGACACAGGTATATATATAAAAGGTTAGTTTGTGACGTTTAATCAACTAAAAATTGCGCTATATGCTACATATTTAACAAATATTTATGGATATAAGCTAAAACAGGCTTCAAGTTCAAAAGAGAAGAAAAAGATTAGAACCGAGTACTCAAAAAGACTACTTAAAAAACTAAATATTGAGATAAAAGTTATCAACGAAGAAAAAATTCCAAAAGAGGGACAATATCTTTTAATCTCTAATCATCGTACTATAATTGACCCGACTATTATTGAGGTAGCTACGCAAAACAGAGAGATTTTTGGTCATTGGATATCTAAAAAAGAGCTGTATGATTCTTTCTTTTTCGGTCTTTTTGTTAAAAATGCAGGGACAATTTTACTTGATCGCGAGTCTTCGCAAATGAGCGGTTTTTTTAAAGATATCAGAAAAGTGGTAAAGTCCGGGGATAGCGTATATATATTTCCCGAAGGTACAAGAAACCAAAGTGACGAGCCACTTGGTGAGTTTAAAGGCGGGGCAGAAAAGATTGCCAAAATGAATAAAATAGATATGCTCCCTGTTTTTATCAAAAATCGTGCAGACAAGATTTTGTCTGATGCTATAAAAGATTCCAGTGTACACAGGGTTATAGAGGTTGAATTTGGAGATTTAATAGGGTATAAAGATACACAAACTTCTTATGAAGATGCATATAAACGTATATTTGGGATTTAATTTTTTGTTAAAGTATAGTCTTTTGCGTGAGTCAGGTCAAAGACTATACATGGAGAATCGATATAAAAATTATATATAAAGATTGTTACAGAAATGTTAACAAATTTTTATCTATTTTTAGTTAATATTACTTTAAACTAAAAGGATGACTATGAAAGAGTGTAAGACATTACAAGAGGTTAGAGAAGAGATTGACAAGATTGATGATGAATTAGTAGAACTTATAGCAAAGAGGAATCGTTATATTCATCAAGCGGCATCTTTTAAAAACTCTATAGAAGAAGTAAAAGACGAAGATAGGATAGATGCCGTAAAACAACGTGTACGTGCAAAAGCGATTGAACTTGACGTATCTCCAAATATGATTAGTGAGCTTTTTACAAAGATGATAGACGAGATGGTTGAATCTGAAATAGCACAGTTCCGCGATACTACAAACTTTTAAAGACAGATATGAAAAAAATACTTTTTACACTTTTAACGATTATAAATATATACGCTTATGATGCCTTTATAACAACCGATTCACTAAAAGATGCTTTAAATGAGCAAAACTTGGTAATTATAGATGTCAGTGATAGTTATAAGAAAAGTCATATAATAGGTGCGATTTCTTTTGATACAAATCTGCTTAGAAAATCAGATACAAACTCTTCTTTAGCAAGTATGGAAGAATTACAGGAAATATTTAGGGATATCGGTATAAACAATGACTCAAATGTTGTTATATACGGACGTAATTCAAACAACGATATAAAAAAATCTGCTTTTTTGGCATTTGTATTAATATCCCACGGCTTTGAAAACGTGAGTATATTGGACGGTGGGTACATGGCTTGGGTATTTGAGCATGATATGCTTACCAGTCGTGAAGAGAGAGATATACAAGAGGGTAATTTGGTTTTAACAAGTACAAATATATCTGTAGATATAAAGTATATTCAAAGCAATAAAAAATCCAAACTTATAGATGCAAGATATCCAGAAAAATATTACGGAATATCAAATAATGAAAACGATATATATGCAGGACATATTCCGGGTGCAAAAAATTCATACTGTTTTTATAAATTTTTAAGAGATAAAAGAATCCGAACACAAGAAGAGTTGGAAAAAATATATGTATATGGATTAGAGCTCGGTAAACTAGATGATATAATCGTTTATGGAGAAAATGAGCTAGATGCTGCAATAGAATGGTATATAATTTATAAAAAAATGGGTTATACGGGAGCTAAGCTTTATTATAATTCATTTAAAGAATATGCAGGTCTTGGTTTAGAAACACAGCGTTTTAAGTGGGAATAACTTCAATAAAGTAAGTTTTGATATAATTGCAAAAATATAAATAATTAAGTTGTTTAGGAATAAAAATGATAACATTTAGCGAGATGCTACTAAAACTTCAAGAATTTTGGATGAAGGAGGGTTGTAATATTGTTCAACCCTACGATATCCCTGCAGGTGCGGGGACGTTTCATCCTGCTACTTTTTTACGCTCACTCGATTCAACGCCTTGGGCTACTGCATATGTAGCACCGTCTCGTCGTCCTACAGACGGACGTTACGGAGAAAATCCAAACAGATTAGGGTCTTATTATCAATTTCAAACACTTATAAAACCATCGCCTGATAATATTCAAGAGCTTTACTTAAAATCACTGGAGTATCTTGGTCTTGACGTAGCTAAACACGATATCCGTTTTGTCGAAGATAATTGGGAGTCTCCGACACTCGGTGCATGGGGACTTGGATGGGAAGTATGGTTAAACGGTATGGAAGTTACTCAGTTTACTTACTTTCAACAAGTCGGCGGTGTTGAGTGTAATCCCGTTGCGGTTGAGATAACATACGGAACTGAGCGTTTGGCTATGTATCTTCAAGGTGTTGACAATGTGTTTGATATCGTTTGGAATGAGAACGAACACGGTAAGACTCTTTATAAAGACGTGCATAAAGAGAGTGAGATAGAGTTTTCAAAGTACAACTTTGAAGTGGCTGATACAGATATGCTTTTTGCAGAGTTTAATGCTAAAAGCGAAGAGTGTTTAAAGACTTTAAAAGCAGGACTTCCTCTACCTGCATACGACTTGTGTATGATGGCATCTAACACTTTTAACGTTTTAGATGCTAGAAAAGCAATCTCTCAAACCGAGCGTCAAAACTATATTTTAAAAATACGTGAACTATCACGCGGTTGTGCAGAACTTTATAAAGCACAAGAGGAAGATAGGTTAAAAAGAGTTAAGGGTTAAAACTCAACTCTTTTTTGCTACTAAAGTTATTTCTCCAAAATAACTCTTTAGAGTTCTTCCGCTTTCAAGCCAATTAATCAGACCGTCTTTTATATTTTTTACATTTGTAAAACCCATTTTTTTAAGTTGTTCTGCCGCTAAAAGTCCACGTGGACCTTTGAAACAGTAAGTGACTATCGGCACGTCGTGCCCGTATTGTTCAAATATTTTTTTAATAGCTACAAATTCAAGTTTTCCGCGAGGTATGGTAAGATGTTTCTCTTTTCTGAGGTATCCGCTTGCAAACTCTTCAGGCTCTCTTACATCCAAAAGCAAAATATCCAAGTCGTTTAAGTCAAGATCTTTTGGTTCAATCTGTTGTACGTTTTTTTCCGCATCCGATATAAGTTTTTTAAACTGTTCACTAAGATATACTTCAGCTCTTCTTTGGGCTAACTCTTCAAGATCAAGATGTGCACTGTCTTTTAAGGTTTCCATTATTTGTCCCCGTTTGTATTAAAGTTTATAATTCAGTCTTTAATTGTATCACTATTTTAAGTAATATTATGATAAGTTTTAAACTCAAAAATCCAAAGAAAGCAGGTAACTTGTCTCAAACCCTTATAGGTCAGATTGACCGCATCCTTTTTGAAAGCGGCGACGGATTCTTTATAGCAGTATTAAAAAGCGGCGAAAAGGTCTCAGGTACTTATTTTGAAAGTGATGTAAGTCATATAAAAAAGTCTGCCGTGACACTTACGGGTCATTGGGAGGAGCATAAAAAGTACGGAAAAACTTTTAAGTTCGATTCTATCAAAGTGAACCAAAATCAACTTTTTTTCTTTTTAAATAAAATAGTAAAAGGTTTTACGAAAAAACTCTCGGCTGAGCTTATTGAACATTTTGGTGCAGATGAGTTAGTAGATATTTTAGACAATGATATAAATAGACTTTTGGAGTTTAAAGGGATAAAAGAAAAACGTCTTAAAAAGATTCAGGGCTCTTGGAAAAAGTTTCGTTCAATGCGAGAACTTGGAGAATTTTTAAGCCCATACGACGTCTCTCCCGCATTGCTTACAACTATAGCATCTGCACTAAAAGATGTAGAAGAACCATGCACAAAGATAAAAAATAATCCTTATATTTTAACTTCTATTGATGGCATAGGATTTAAACGTGCGGATGAGTTGGCACTTAAGATGGGCGTAAAAGAAGATGATGAAAATCGTCTAAGTTCGGCAATGGATTATGTCCTTTTGGATTATTGTGAATCTCAGGGAAATTCATGTATATCCAAAGAGATACTTTTTAATGGTTTGAATGAGCTGCTTGGTTTTTCTGACATAAATCTATATGAGGCAATACTTGTTGAGCGTGTGGGTGAACAAAGTATAGTCCTTATGAAAAACGGCAGGGTTTCACCTGCAAGACTCTACGATGCAGAAAAATACCTGTATGATGAGTTTGTCAGACGGGCTAAAAAACAAAATGATGTTTTAGTTAAAAACCTAGATGCTTTTTTAGAAAATAGCGAGTTAAAACTCGGTGAACAACAACTACAAGCCGTAAAAACTCTAAATGACGGTGCCAATATACTTTTTTTGGTAGGATATGCCGGTACGGGTAAATCGACCACTTCTAAAACAATTCTCAAACTTTTAAATACAAAATATAATGAAAAGAACATTATGACCTGTGCTTTGAGCGGTATAGCATCTCAGAGAATTGCAGATACTACAGGATACGAATCTGCCACTATTCAGTCGCTTTTAGTCAAATATGAAGATAGAGACGACTTTCCATTTTCAGTGATGTTAATAGATGAAGCATCTATGATAAACTCATCTCTTTTTGCAAGACTTCTTGCAAAGGTGCATCGAGATGCAATACTTATAGTCGTAGGTGATGATGCACAACTTCCCCCAATCGGTGCCGGAAATGTTTTAAGTGATGTTTTAAGCCTTCAAATAGCACCTATTGTAAAACTTACAAAGATATACAGACAGAGTGAAAACCAAGCTATAACGCTAATAGCAAATGATATTAGACAAGGTATAGTTCCACATTACAGAGAAAAATACGATGATTTTGAATTTGTAGATATAAGCATCCAAAACTACTATGCGTTAAAAAATCAGCTATCTCAGAGTGAACTTTCCGATATACGTGAACAAAACTCCCAAAATATCATAAACCATATCTTGCATCTGGTTGTTGAATCACTAGAGAAAGCAAGGTATAGACTTAAAAACAAAGAGATAAAAGAGTATCTGAACTATTTTCAAGTTATCACTCCTATGAAGGGCGGTACACTTGGAACATCTAACTTAAACAAAGTTTTGCAGGAGTATTTTAATCCAAACCCAAAAAAATGTGTAAAACGCGGTGAGTTAGAGTTTCGTTTGATGGATAAGGTGGTACACACCAAAAATGAAAATATGACGTCGTGGAGCGGTGCTGCTTTTAAAGAAAACGAAGATTCGGCTCAAAGACGTATATTTAACGGAATGAGCGGACTACTTTTTAAAATAGATGAGGATGAAGAACAGGTGTTTGTTTTTTATCCAAATGAGGATGTAGTCGTAGTTTATGATTATGATGAATTGAAAAACTATCTTATGTTATCATATGCACTGACTATACATAAAGTTCAAGGTATGGAGTACGATATAGTTGTGATGCCTATGAGTTTTTCACACTTTATCATGCACAATACAAAGCTTATTTATACGGCTATTACCCGTGCCAAGCACAGATGCATCATAGTTGGCGAGAGCGGTGCATTTGAGAGCGGATGCAGGAAGTTTGAACAAACAAGGCGGGATACGGTTTTGCTTGAATTATAATGGAGATACAGATGCCGAGTATGCATAGAAAACGTAACAAGTCTTTGGGTCTGCTTGAGCTTATTGCTATTGCACTAGGCGGAATGATAGGAGGTGGTATATTTTCCGTTTTGGGTATATCCGTATCAATGGTCGGTGTTTTTACACCCATAGCTTTTGTACTTGGTGGTTTACTTGCCCTTTTAGCCGCATATTCATACGTAAAACTTGCACTTTATTACAGAGATGAAGGTGCTACATATTCTTTTTACAAAAAAACTTTTCCAAAATCAAGATTAGTCGCATCCATAGTCGGTTGGTGGGTAACATTTGGATATATAAGTACACTTGCACTTTATGCATATACTTTTGCATCTTATGCAATTAGCGGGTTTGAATTTGCAAACAGTGAAATAGCAAGAAAAGCGGTAGCGGGTTTAATCATTTTTATATTTACGCTTATAAATGTCTGGAGTGTAAAAGGTATGGGTAAGATAGAAGATTTAATGGTATATACCAAGCTGATTATTTTGGTTATAATCTCATTCGTACTTATAAATAATTCAAATACTACTATTCCAAAAATCTTACATAATCATGAAGATATAAATATATTATCTATTGTCATTGTTGCATCTCTTACATTCGTAGCATATGAGGGCTTTCAACTTGTTATAAATGCCGTAAAGGAGATGGAAAATCCAAGAAAAAATATACCAAGGGCAATTTACAGCTCAATATTTATTACCACACTGGTTTATGCAATCATCTCTATTGGGGCAATATTGGCTATTCCGTTTGAGAACATTATACAAAATCAAGAATATGCCTTGGCATCAGGAGCAGGCGAGGTTCTTGGAAATATAGGTGCAGAACTAGTCATTATCGGTGCACTGTTGGCAACAAGTTCTGCAATAAGCGGCACTCTTTTTGGTTCATCAAGGCTTATATCGGTTATAGCAAATGATGGATACTTCCCAAAGTTTTTAACAAAAAGAAAAAATAATATACCCGTGTATTCCATAATAACCATGGCGATACTTACATTTTGTTTGATACTCAGCGGTAATTTAGTAGTTATACTTGAGTTTGGAAGTGTAACGTTTTTGCTTGTATCACTTCTTATGGCATATACAAATTTTAAAATACGAAAACATACACATTCGTCACTCATAGTAACTCTTTTATCGGCAATAGGACTAATGTCCGGTACAGTAGCTATACTTTATTTTGAAGCGATTACAAAAGTAGAACAAGTTTACTATATAGGTGGGTTATATATAATCCTTACTATATTTGCGTTTATATTTAGCTATAAACGCAACTAACACTTAATTATATTTCACATCTTTTACATTTAGTTTATAATATGTAAATTTTTTACTATCTAATATCCAAGAAACTTCTGCATCTTGTGGTATTAGATAGCCGTTTTTATCTGTATAGTTTGAGACTTCACATAGCCAAGGCGTAGCTATATATTTTCCATCGACTTCTCTATACCTCTTTGGTGAGTAGATAGAAGTGATTTCACCTTTATTGTTAAACATAAACTCTAAAGAAACAGTGTTTTCACCGTCTTTGAGCGTAGCTTTGGCTTTGTTGGCATCTACTTCACTCCATATAACTCCCTGATTTGGAAGCAGGGCAGTCGGATACCAGATGGCTTCAGCTAAGTATCTTTGTAATGCACCTTCGCTTAACTCTTTTTTATCATGCTCATCTACAATCGTATAAAGGGATAAAAATTTAGCTTTAAGAGCACCTTTTGTATCTGTGTAAGAGTCAAATACATTTACATATACACTGGCATCTATGTTTATTTTTGCATGCCATGTAAAAGCTTTTGGAGTAGTTGAAAAAAATTGTCTTGCTTCGGTTTTTGAGTATTTATTAGATTCCTCATCCATTCTAAAAGATCCCTCTTGCGAGATATAGCCTTTGTTGATGATGGGTAACTTGTCTTTTAAAACTAAGCTAAAGTAGTTTTGAACAGGTTTTGGAAGTTGTTCTAACTCTTTAAAATCTACAAGTTTTTCTTTAGTTGATGCTTTAGTGAATAAATCTTTAGAGATTGTTGAGGTGTAGTTTAACCAAGAGTACTGTAAACCTACAAATACCAGTAAAAGCAGTATAGATAATATTATGGCTGTTTTAAAAATTTTCATGTTTTCCTAATCTGTGGAGAGAACGCTTTAGTAGAAAGGCTGACTAAATCTCCGATTTTTAAATTTTGAACTTCGTCTTCGTTTATTACAACTTCGACTATCTGTTGACCTATAGCTACTATTGCAACATAGATTACGTCTATTTTTTTTATATCTAAAAGCTCACCAGAAAACGATAACTTCTGGCTCCCTTTTGTTTTTAAAAGTATATCTTTTGGACTACCGTCATTTATAACTTTTCCTGCATCTAGGACTATAACTCTGGAAGCTAGTTTATATATCTCGCTGGGATCGTGGCTTATTAAAATAGTTGTAGTTTTAAATTCGTTATGCAGAGTTAAAAGCTCACTTTGCAGGGATGAACGGGTTTGCGGGTCAAGTGCAGATAAAGGCTCGTCTAAAAGCAGAAGTTTTGGTTTTCGCATAAGTGCGCGGCATATAGCTACACGCTGTTTTTGCCCTCCGCTGAGTTGGCTTGGAAGATGGTTTTTATACTCATTCATATGGGTTATTTTTAGCAGATGCTCACACAACTCTTTATCGTTTGAGACAAACAAAAGGTTTTTCTCTACGCTCATATTTTCAAACAGGGCATAGTCTTGAAATACAAAACCTATTTCACGCTCTTGAATAGCTTTTTTAACTTTTGCATCTAGCCAGATTTCATCTTCTATTTTTATCTCGCCCCGTGCATCTTCCAGACCTGCCAAGATTCTCAAAAGCGTAGTTTTTCCGCTGCCGCTTTTTCCGCTTAGAGCTATGAAGTCACCGCTGTTTATCTCTAAATCTACATCTAAGTTTATCCCTAGAAGTTTTTTGCGGATATCTAAGCTAATCATATTTTGCTAAACCTGGTTTTGTATTTTTGGTTAAATATATATACGCCAAGTAAGACTATAAAACTTAGCACAAGCATAATGGCACTGTATATATGAGCTGAGCCGTAATCCATAATCTCAACCATCTCGTAAATAGCAACTGCTGCAACTTTTGTTTCGTTTGGTATGCTTCCACCCACCATCAGTACAACTCCAAACTCTCCTACGGTATGTGCAAATGTAACTATAATAGCCGTAAGGATTGCAGGTTTTATGTTTGGCAGTGCTACAAATAAAAGTGTTTGAAATCTGCTTTTTCCACTTATGTAAGATGCTTCAAGCATATTTTTATTTAAAGACTCAAACCCGCTTTGAAGGGGTTGTACCATAAAAGGCAGAGAGTAAAAACAAGAAGCCACTACCAAACCGCTAAACGTAAAAACGAGTTTTATCCCAAATACATCCTCAAAAAATGCTCCGATTGGAGAGTTGTGAGAGAGTACTATGAGTACGTAAAACCCAAGGACTGAGGGTGGCAGTACTATAGGCAATGCCGTGACGGCTTCAAAAAACGGCTTTGTTTTGCTTTTACTTTGTGAGAGCCACCATGCAAGGGGGATGCTTAAAATAAAAAGCAGTACGGTAGTTATGGCTGCTAACTTAAACGATAGTAAAAATGGTCCAAATTCCAACTCAGTCATCTAAAACCTCGCTGATACTTAATTCGCTTGCTTTTATAAGTGCTACGATTTCATCGCCTGCTTCTAAAGCCATTCTGGATGCAGAGTCTTTTGTTATTACCGATTCAAAAGTTCCTATGTCGCCTTGAAGTATTACTTTACTTAGAAGTTCGCCGTTTTGAATCGAGTTTATTTTCGCTTTGATTTGGTTGGAGTAACTTAAATCCCCTGTAAGATTTTTTGCTAAAGCTATATTGTTTGTTTTTGCGTAAAGATGTACGTTTGTACCTACTTTTATGTTTGAGTCAAGTTCTAAACTCATCATAGAAAGAGTAGTGTCTGCATAGGAAAACTTTACAATGTGAAGTGCATCTACGTTTTTAATCTCGTAAACCTGTGCTTTAAATATACTCATTATCGCCTTTCTTTGGTGCTATTATACTTAATTTTAATTAATTTTTTGTAGAATTAGATTTCATAAAATAGTTTATAATGAAATAAAATTAAGGGATAAAAACATGGCTTACGCAGAAGCAAGACATATACTAGTAGCGAGTGAAGATGAGTGTAATGCTCTAAAAACAGAGATACAAAACGGAGCTGATTTTGCAGATGTAGCTGCTAAAAATTCACAATGCCCATCTGGTGCAAACGGTGGAGATTTAGGTAGATTTACTCCGGGGCAAATGGTTCCTGAATTTGATGAAGCAGTATTTCGCGGCGGTGATGTAGGTGAACTTCAAGGTCCTATACAGACACAATTTGGTTTTCATTTACTAGAAGTAACTGCAAGAGGTTAAGTAATGGTAAAAGTAGCAGCTATTCAGATGGCAATGAGTAAAAATAAAGATAAAAATGTAGATAAAGCTGAGTTTTTTACAAGACAAGCTGCTTATAATGGAGCTAAAATTATCTTACTGCCTGAGCTGTTTGAAGGTTTATACTTTTGCAAAGATAAAGATAAAAAATATTTTGAGTGGGCGACTCCACTTCAAAATAATAAACTAATAGAGCGTTTTGCACTCTTGGCTGATGAACTTGATGTTGTGATATTGGTTTCTTATTTTGAAAAAGAAGAACTTAAAGATTTAGGTGTGCAGTACTATAACTCCCTTGTAGTTATAGATGCAGACGGAACTATAGGCGATAACTATCGTAAAACCCACATACCGGACGGTCCGGGATATGAAGAGAAGTTTTACTTTACTCCTGGTAATACGGGCTTTAAAGTTTGGCAGACCAAGTACGGTCGCATCGGTGCAGGAATCTGCTGGGATCAGTGGTTCTGTGAGAGTGCAAGAGCTTTAGCACTAAAGGGTGCTGATATCATCTTTTACCCAACGGCTATCGGAAGTGAGCCTGAGATTCATGTAGATTCAAAAGATCATTGGCAACGTGTGCAGATGGGACACGCCGCATCTAATACCGTTCCCGTCGTAGCGGCAAACCGCATCGGGGTTGAAGAAGGTGAGAGTTGTGCACTTACATTTTACGGTTCATCTTTTATGACTGACTATACTGGTGCTTTAGTAGCACAAGCCAGCCGTGATAAAGAGGAGATAATATACGCTGAATATGATTTTGAAGAAAATAGAAAACAGCGTATATACTGGGGACTTTTAAGAGACAGAAGACCTGATTGTTATAAAGATTTAACAATATAGTTTTTGTAACCTTTCCATAACCTTTGTGAGTTAATATCCTAAAAAAATAATGGATATTAAAAATGGCTTATTTTGATGATGCAAAGGTCGGCGACAAAGTTTACGGACTAATTTTCGGTAAGGGTAAGATAGTTGAGTGTTATGAAGACTCCCACTATGTCATAATGGTTAGATTTTCAAACGGACATGAAGTAGCATATACCGAAGATGGAATCCCAAACTGGGGAAATTTTAAAAAACAAACCTGTTACTACAGAAAAGATGTTGATTTATCTAAGGCGGATTTTTCTCCCTCTGAAAAAATACTGAGTCATAAAAAAATCATAAAGTTTAGAGAAAAAGGCACTTTGGAGGTTAGACTGCCTTCTGGCATCTGGTCAAATGTAAAAAAATGTCCAGAGTCCTACATAGAAGAGATTTGTGAAAATGAGCAGTATCATCTCTTTAGAAAGAAACAGAAAAAATAGATTGTAATTTTAGTGCTAAAAGCTGTCATTTTAACTTGTTGAATAGCCTTATGCACTACTTGTAAATATCACCTCTACTATCAACTTTTAGTATTTTTATCTCTTCTTCATTCATATGAAAAAGTATTCTATATTTTGAGATTCTAATTCTATAAATTGGAGGTATATCGTTACCTGTTAACCTTTTAACATCTCCATCTGGTAAATTTTGAATAGCATTAAATATTTTCTCTTGAAGTTTTCTATCATATTTGGAAAACTTCTTTTCAAATGTTTTAGAATATGATATTTTCATAAGTTAAATTTATTTTTAAAATCTTCATTTGAAGTAAAATCTTCATTTGCTAATATTGATAAAATTTCTTTTTCATCTTCAGCCTCAAGGATTAAATCAGCTTGTTGTTTTGTCTTTGTATTTTTTGCAATGTATTCACTAAGACTTTCTCTAATCATTTGTGAAATTGATTTTTTTTCAATAAAACTTACTGCTCTAGCTTGCTCATATAGTGCTTCATCTATTGTTAAATTTAATCTATGCATAAATATTCCTTTACGTAGTGATGTATAGATGTATTATATCATAAAATTGATAGACAATTGTTTTACTAACTTCATTTTCAAACTTATAATTACACATTTGGCTTTCAGTTTTCTTCTTTAATCAAAAAACCACCCGTGGGTTTTTGATTGAATTCGACTGATTTATTGTACATTTATCAGTACCATCTTTCATAATCATTTGAAATTTTTGTATGCTTACTACCTTTTGAAGTATTACAAGATTCGCATAACAGTTGTAAAAACGAAGAGTTAAGCAAAACTGCTATTTAGCTTGACAATCTCTTTTATAGCATCACGCTCTTTAGATGTAAGGTTATGCCCTTTAATATCTTGAACAAATCCTGTTACAGAATCATAACTCTCCAGGTTTACAGGCTTTTCAAAAAGTGCACGTTTAGCAAGTGCTTCAATCATTTCATCGGTATTTAAAGCTAGTTTAGGATGTGTTTGTAGATGGTGTAGTTTTATTATTGTGGTATCAATATTTTCAGCAAATATAGCTGAAGCTCTCTCTAGCGCTACGTCAGGATTAAGTCCTTTGTTTTCAAGCTTTTGTGAAACAGCATATATGACCGATGATTTTTTTACTTTGTTCTGAGTAATCTCAGGTATATTTTCAACTGCAAGAAGCGGTTCAACAACATTTGTAGCCAACAATATAACAAAGACTGTACTAGTCTTTAAGAAAAAAATTCTTTTCATTACATTCCTTCTCAATTGAACTATGTATGAAAATTTTAGTTGTTCTATGTAAACGGCAGGTAACTACGTTTCATAATCTATAGTCGGTTTATATATTTGATCTTTCTTCAAAGTTTGCAAAAGCACCCTCAACGCTTAAAACACTTTTGTATCTTGTAGGCGTTATTCTGACTTTTTTGGTTTTAAGGTCACACACGGCAAGTCTGTAACCGGAACTCATATGGGGTTCTAGGATACAGATTATTTTATCATCTATTTGTCTGGTTGCATGAATATCACCTTGAAGGGTGGGGAAAAAGTATTGCGGATAAGAAAGCGGTGTTATCTCGACTATCTCTACACTTTCTCTCTTTTGCAGAGTTGAAGCTATAAGATTTGCATCTTCAAGGTTGTCAAACTGTACACACCAATCATCAAATTTTTTGTTAAAATGTTGCATATCCTCATCTAAAAAACCGCCTGCAGGGGATTGTAAAGCAAATATAGCCATATTATTTAAAACCTTTTAAAATAATCTCTTCTAGCTCTTCAAGCGGAGCAGATACTATGTTCTCAAACTGGTTTTTGTTAAATGTCTGCTGGCGTTTTGCAAGTTGTGCTGTATGGGTAGATATTAACTCAAGCATCTCCTCTTTACTTGTTTTCCCATCGAGGTAGTCTAAGACTTCAACTATACCTATAGCACCCATAGAGTTTGGTGAACGTGTATATTTTTGCTCCAAATAACATACTTCATCTATTAAACCCGACTCTAACATTTTATTTGTGCGTTTTTGGATTCTTTTGCGAAGTACATCTCGGGATACGTCTATGTTAAATATGCTTAAGTTTTTTATTACGGGCTTAGGCGGGTTTTGTTTAAACCACTCGCTAGGTTTCATTTTTGAGCCCTCGTAAACGATAAGAGCTTTTTCTATTCTGTATCTGTCATTTGCAGAGATATTTTGCATATACTCTTCATCTTTGAGCTTTAAAAAGCTGTAGGCACCTTCTAAGTCTTGCATTGCTTTGTCAATATTTAGCTTTGCATCCGGACTAAGTTCAGGAATAGGGGATAAACCTTGCAGTAAAGACTTTAGATAAAAAGACGTACCGCCTACAATAACTAGGTTTTTATTATCTTTTTTGCATCTCTTTAGAACTTTTTTATATAAGTTTATAAATATATCGACAGAAAAGTACTCGTTTGGGTAAATCTCATCTATACCGAAATGTTTTACTTGTTCCAATTCTTTTTTAGATGGTTTTGCCGAGACAATATCTATCTCTTTGTAGATGCTTAGTGAATCTATGGATAATATATATGCATCTATTTTGCTAGCAATTTTTATAGCTAAATCACTTTTTCCAGATGCGGTAGGACCGATGATTGCGAGTTGTTTAAAGTCTTTATTCATTGCGAAATTATATCTTTTCTCAAAAAATAACTCAATATTAAGTTAATAAAGTATTTATATTTTATAAGTTAATATTATGTCAAAAGGATTCCTCATGATAAAATCTCTGTTTTTTCGTATGCGGTTAGTTCATTATGTCGGTATTGTGTTGCTCATAATCAACGGTACTTTTTTTACCGATAATATCATAGGTCAAGTTATTCAGTATGTAATTGCCGTAGTTATATTGATACACGATTTGGATGAAAAATCAAACGGCGTTGATATGACAAAATCACTCATAGAACAACTAGACAGATTAGAACACGGAAATGAAGTTGTTTTAAAAAACGATTTTAATTCAGAACTCAGTGAAGCTGCAAAACACGTAAACAGGTTTCAAGAGATATTTTTAAAAGCACAGAGAAACGATGAGAATGCCGCAGAGATAGAAAAAGTGATTCATCAAATAGACTCGGATTATCAACACGTAACTCAAAATATACGAAACGAAAGAGATATGATTGGACATATCGTCGGAATAGGCAATGAACTCGAATCTTTGCTCTCAGAAGGCTTAAGTGAAGCTAGTAAATCAAAAGAGAATATACAAGAAGTCAGTAATGAACTTATAAAAATTAGAGATGAGATATCGGAGATAGTAAAAGAGTTGCATGAGGCATCTATGTCGCAAAATATTTTGGCAGATGATTTAAACAGAGTCTCATCAGATACCAAAGAGGTAAAAGAAGTTATAAACGTTATAGAAGATATCGCCGAGCAGACAAACCTGCTTGCTTTAAATGCAGCTATTGAAGCTGCACGTGCGGGTGAACACGGTCGAGGATTTGCGGTTGTTGCAGATGAGGTTAGAAAGCTGGCTGAACGTACGCAAAAGTCACTTACGGAGATAAATGCGACCATAAATGTAGTTAGCCAATCTATAAGCGATACCAGTGATCAGATGAATAAAAGTTCAAGCAATATAGAGTCTTTGTCTATGGTCTCAAAAGAAGCATCTTCAAGTGTGGATGAAATAAGCGAAGTTATAATGCAGGCAGTTCACGTAGCAGAAGAAACGGTTCAGGGTTATACGACAAATGCATCTAAAACCAAAGATATAATCTCTAAAGTATCGGAAGTAGATAAGCTCTCTGTAAATACACACGAGAGTGTAGAAGTTATTAAAGACGGTGTAAATAAACTAGAGAGTATTATTTAAAAGGTAAAGCTTTTTTTACTCTCTCAAAACCTGACTCTACATCCTGTTTTGTTATGTCCTCGTCTAAATCTATGTAGTAGCTGTAAAAAAGTTTTCTTCCCGATTTTATCTCATATCTTAAATATCCGCTTGGCATCCCGTAAGCTTTTTTATCTACGTTTTGGTTAGAGTTACAAGTTATGGAGTTTTTATATGAAACTATAAAGTCTAAATCACAATCATTTTTAAAATCATATAATGACTTTAAGGTAGATTCTATTTTTTCATTCGGAGGAAAAACCAAAAGTCTCATACATTCTATGTCTTTTTCTAAAATCTTTTTGTTATGAACGCTTGATATAGAGTTGTCACTGCATCCGAGAAATAAAAGCAGAGAAAAAAATAAAACAATATTTTTTATAACCATTTTAATGCCTCCACTCCGATAAAGATAATTCCCAAAAATGCAATTGAAGATATAAACACAAGTGCAGTAACTACTCGCGGTTTACACTCATACAAAGAAGCCAAATTTACATTTGCAACAGCTAAAGGCATCAGAAGTTCTATAAAGATTATCCCTTTTATCATGGCATCCAGTTCTATAAAACTAAGCACTATAAAGGTAACGATAGGCAAGATTATAAACTTAAAAGAAAGCACCCAGACAACAAGTTTTTTACTTATCTCTTTTATTTTTGTACCGTATAGATATATACCGAATAAAAACAGTTGCATTGTCATAGATGCATAAGCACCCATCATAAGAGTATTCATAACCACTTCACTTGGTTTATAGTTATTTACGCTTAAAACTATAGCTAAGATTGCCGCCCATAAAATAGGAAGTTTTACTATGTTTAAAAGAGATGTCTTAACATCATAACTTCCTCGCGAATAATAATAAACCCCCATAGTGTAAACAACAAAAACATTTACCAAGTTTACTACAGTCGTATAAGGAATTGACTCCTCACCGAAAATTGCAATATTTAGCGGAATCCCTAGGTTTCCCGTATTTCCTATTATAGCAGCCACTGTGGCTATAGAGTATTCTTTTTTATTTTCAAACAAAAACTTTGCAAGAATTGCGGAGATTGTTATAACTACGATGACAATTCCAAAATAAATAGAGGGTGCATACAAAAGTGTAATATCAACGGGACGGACTAACAAGCCCCAAAAAGTTAAAAATACCTGTAAAAAATATACGTTTAATATTGTAATGGTTTTGTCATCTATTTTTTCTTTAAAGCTCATCTTTGATAGATAACCCATTATGATAAATATATAGATGCCAAGGATAGAATAGATGATTGTACTCATTTTGAAATTATAACTAAGTTATTTTAGAATATAGTAGGTTCAAAAATTTACTCTAAAGTTTTATAAGATACAATGCACGTAGAGGAAAACAAAATTAATAGGGAAATTCTTTGAGTAAAGATTGTAATGATAAAGTTTTATTAAAAGCTCTTTCAAAATTAACTACGACCTTTGCACCGCTTAAAGGGGAAGAATATTATGAATCTATATGTAGGTATATAGTTGAAAACTTTGGTTTTGAATACTCCTTTGTAGGTAAACTTGATGAATCTTCGACTGGAATGAATGTAGTTTCGGGTTGGGCAAAAGATAAACCGATAACAACTTTTCATTACAATCTTAAAAATACTCCTTGCGATAACGTAATTATTTATGACTATGTAGTATATCCTAATGAAGTATCTAAAAACTTTCCCGATGACAGACTTGTACAAACTATGCATATAGAATCTTACGCAGGTATAGTTATTACGAATAAAGACCAAGAACCAATAGGCATCTTTGTAGTTATAGATACAAAACCTATAAAAGATAAAAATCTCGCAGAGAGTATAATTAAATTATATTCTGGTTTTATAAGTTCAGAGATGCAAAGATATACTGTTGAACAAAATACTAATGATTTGAAAAACATAGCTTATTATGACCCTTTAACAAAACTTCCAAACAGACTTCTTATTACGGACAGGATAAGACGTGCGATAGCAAATCAAAAAAGAGAAAAAAATATAGTTGCGATTTGTTTGATGGATCTTGATGGATTTAAAGATGTTAACGATTCTTTAGGTCACGATGCTGGTGATTATGTCCTGATAGAGGTGTCAAGAAGAATAGAGAACATAATCAGACCAGAAGATACTATTGCAAGATTAGGCGGTGATGAATTCGTAATAGTACTTGGTGACATTTCAACTCCCGAAGATGCCGCAAAAGTTCTACTAAGAGTGCTCCATGTCGTTTCAGCCCCATATAACTTTCGGGAAAAAATCATAAACACAATTTCCGCAAGTATAGGTGTGTCAATCTATCCTGAAGATCATGTGGATGACGATACTTTGATAAGGCATGCCGACCAAGCCATGTATAAAGCTAAAGAGAACGGTAAAAATCAATTTTATTTTTTTGATATAAAAGAACATGTGAAGGTAAGGGCAAACTTTAGAGCTTTAAGAAAAATAGAAAAAGCGATAGACAACGGAGAGTTTGAACTATATTTTCAACCTAAATTGAGTGCGCATAATCTACAAATAAACAGTATGGAAGTGTTGTCAAGATGGAACCACCCTATACTTGGAATACTTAGCCCGAATGAGTTTTTACCTTTGATAGAAAATGATGAACTTATTTATAAGTTTGATGAGTGGGTGATACGCGAATCTTTTTTAGCTATTAAAAAACTCAAAAAGAAAAATCTTGACGTGTCTCTTTCTGTAAATATCTCTCCCAAAAAGTTCCAACAAACTACCTTCGTAGAGAAAATAAAGCAGATAGCATCTGAAGTAAATATAGATCACTCTTACTTTAACGATATAGAGTTTGAGATTACCGAAAACAGTGCACTTGAGAGTATAAACCATACAAACGACATAATATATGAACTAAATAAAATGGGGATTAGTTTTTCACTGGATGATTTCGGTACGGGATATTCGTCACTGACGCACCTTAAAGAGTTAAATATAAACAGCATAAAGATAGATAAAAGTTTCATATTTGATATGCTTCATAACTCTGAAGATATGGCTATTGTAAATGCTATTATTTCACTCGCAAAAGTTTTTCAGATAGAGGTTGTCGCAGAAGGAGCTGAGAGTATTGAGCAGTTACTGATGCTGCTTGACTTTGGTTGTGACAGTGTTCAGGGGTATACCATAGCAAAACCTATGAGTTTTGATAACTTGGTTGTATATCTTGAGAATTATATTCCAGACCCAAGATTAAAAATAGTATCAAAAAACCTTCCAAGAAGAGGTGACTTTGAACTGCTTCTTGCTCAGAGTAATCACAAGTACTGGATACAGTTGGTAATAGACAGTATAAATAGACAAAGTCTCGAAGATGCCCCTCATCTTTCACACGAATCGTGCAGACTTGGAAAGTGGCTTAAAAATAACGGGAAAAAATATTTTTCAAAATTTGAAAGTTTTAACGAGTTGAAAACTATTCATAAAAAAATACACAAAGAGGTGAACCTTATAATAGATCTATTGGAAAAAAACGGATACGATAATCAAGAAGAGTACATTGGAAAAATTACCAATTTAAAAAATGACCTTATAACGGTAATTGAAAAATTAAAACAAGAATATAGTCAAAAACGAGGTTAACAAATGTCAAGTGAAATTCAAAATATTAAGTGGAGTAAGGAATATGAAACGGGAGTAGAAGAGATAGATGAGCAACATCATATTCTTGTAAATACCCTTAACGAAGCGAATCATATACTGAGTAACGATTACTCTTTGACAAATCTGCAAACTATAACCAAAGATTTGCTCAGTTATGCTCTTTACCATTTTGAAGAGGAAGAGGAGTTGATGCATGAGTACCACTACAGGGAAGAATTTGCTGAAGATTATCAAGAGCATATGAAACAACATAGATACTTTTCAACCAAAGTAGTAGAGATCAGGGACTCGTTAAAAGCAGGAAACTTGATAGGTAAAGATGAACTTATAAGTTTTTTACTTAACTGGCTTCTAAACCATATAGATAAAACAGATAAAAAGTTAGGCAAATTTTTACAAACCAAGATGTAGTAAAATTTGCCGAGAAAAGATTAGAGTAGTTTTTTCATCAACTCTATGTGGTAAGATTCCTGATAGTTTATAAAATCAAAAAAGCGTGAAAGTTTAGGCTCGTTTATAGCCTCGCTTAACTCTTTACACATCTCTTTTGCGGCTTCCTCTTCGGCTATACCGTCATTTACGAATTTTTCCAAGTCTTTTACGACATATGTCATCTCGTGAAGTTCACGAGGAAGTGCCAGGATTCCGAGTTTTGCCATCATGTTTCCAAAAGATTTCAGATGAAAGTGTGATTCGTCAATCAAATCTTGAAATACGTCAAAATGCAGTGTGTTATCTGTACGGGCCTGCATATACGCATATACTAAAATAAGCTCATACTCTTTGTATGATTCTTCAAATAAAAATAGAGTCAGCGCATCTGTTTGTGCTGCATCCAGTTCTGCTTCGGGCCATTTTCTTTGCATATTAAAAGCGGTAATTTCTTGGTTGTTTTGTTCATTTTCTAAAACTTGGAGAAGATACTCTAAAAGGTAGGCATCGTCTGTTTTTGCACGTTCACCAAATGGCGTGTTAGGATATATGTCTTGCATAGTTTCAACTTCAGACTTTAAAGCATTTATAACATCAAAAACACTTTCTTGTTTCATTAGAAGTATATTGCGATCGTAGTTATAATTTTCACCGTCATTAAGTAAATCTGAGCCTAACCATTTCATATGACGAAATGCTATTTGTGAAAAATCATATAGTCTTGATTTTATTGTTTCATCGTTAATTGCAAAAGATGCAAACAGTATATGTAGCCATAACTCGTGTTTTTTCTGATATGTTTTATTCATTGTTTTTCTTCCTCCACTTCGCATGATTCTTTCATCTTAAGTACATGCATCTCTTCATCTTTCCCATTTTGAATATTTTCAAGATTCATCATAGATGCGACAAAACCGTTTAGTACCATCTCGGCACAAATCTCCTGCTGTCTTGTCATGTCAGAACCCAGCTTTTTAGCTATAAGCCCCAAAGCTTTGTTTGCATACTCCGTAGTTTCGCCTTTTATCATATCAGTATACATTGAACCTACTACTACGGTATCCTGACATCCGTTTGTCGCAAACTTTACGTCTTTTATAACATCCCCTTCAAGCAGTGTGTAAAAAATCACATACTCTCCGGTTTTTTCATCCATAGCTACGCCTACGCAGGTAGGGTTTTCCAATTTTCCATAATTTTTAGGATACATCAGATGCTCCATAACATCTTTGTTTATCCCTTCTGGCATTTTTACGTTCTCTAACATTTTATATCTTTAATCACTTGTTTTTCGATATAGTAACAAAAATACTTTATATTTAAGCTTTTGGAGAAAAATAGTATAATTTCATATGCAAACAATAGAGAATATTCAAAAAACAATACAAGAAAACTTGGCAGTAATGGTGTACTTTTCAGCTCCTACGTGTAATGTGTGCCATGCACTAAAACCAAAATTATTAGAAGCTTTAGATGCAAATTTTAGCGATTTTAAAGTAGAGAGTGTAGATATAAGTGTTGAAGAAGATATAGCTCCGCATTTTGGTGTTTACAGCATCCCGACCGTACTTATATTTTTAGACGGAAAAGAGTTTTTGAGAAAAAGCCGTCATATGAGTGTCGATGAGGTTATTCGTGAGATAAAACGCCCATACGAGATAATGACCTCTTAAATGAAAAATATTCTAATCACAGGTTGTTCTTCGGGCATCGGTTATGATACCGCTCACTATCTACACAATAACGGATACAAAGTTTATGCAAGTGCAAGAGAACAAGAAGATGTAGAGAGGTTAAGAAAAGAAGGGCTTGAAACATATCTTTTAGATGTAAGAGATGCTTTGCAGATACAAAATGTTTTAGAAGATATTTTAAAAAAAGACGGCTCACTTTATGCACTGTTTAACAATGCAGGATACGGTCAACCGGGAGCTTTGGAAGATATTACAACTTCTGTTTTAAAAGAGCAGTTTGAGACAAATATTTTTGGGCTGCACGAGTTGACATATCAAACTTTAAAAATCATGCGTAAACAGGGTTATGGACGAATAATGCAACACTCTTCCGTACTTGGCATCATCTCGCTTCGTTTTCGCGGAGCTTACAATGCATCCAAGTATGCCATAGAAGGGCTTTGCGATACTCTAAGGCTGGAACTTGCAGATACGGATATATATGTCAGCACTATAAATACGGGTCCCATAAAAAGCGATTTTAGAAAAAATGCTACCAAGATGTTTAAAAAAAATGTAGATATGCAAAAGAGTCTTTGGAGTGATGAATACGAAGCAGAACTTCTACAGAGAAAAGAGAGTAAAGACGATGATATGTTTACGAAACAAAGCGACGTAGTTATAAAAAATATACTCCACGTTCTTGAAGCTAAAAAACCGAACCCTAGATACTACAATACTTTGGCTACACATCTTTTGGGTAGCTTTAAAAGAATGCTTACGACTTCAATCCTTGATAAAATTTTAGTAAAAATATAGAAAATTAAATAAGATTGATATAAATCAAATAAGAGATAGAGATATTTGCTATAATCCTGTTTTATAATTAATAAAAGAAAGGCTTATAAGAATGAAAATACTTTTATATTTGATGGCGATCATGAGTTTAATGCTTGCCAATGTTCACAAAGATGCCGATACGGCTTCATGTAAAAAGTGTCATCCGACAATTACCAAAGAGTTTGAGGAGTCGATGCATAAACACTCGTCTATATATAATGACAAAATACATAAGGCTGTTTGGGATTTACATCCTGCTAAAGCAAAAGGTGACTATAAGTGTTCAAAATGTCATACTCCAAATGCTAAAACAAAAGAGGAACAAACACAGGGCATCACTTGTTTAACCTGTCATACTATCAAAAGTATTACAAAAGATTCAAAAAGCAATATAAATAATTACAACGGTGAGAAAAAATCTTTTTATTCGGCTGAAGCGGGTCGTGAAAAAGAAAAAGTGGTATATAAAACTACTACATCATGGTGGGGAAATAAAACAACCGTCGGTTCGGCTTATCACGATATAGACTATACAAATAAAGATTTTTATACAGGAAACGTTTGTATGGGTTGTCATTCGCACAAACAAAACTCAAACCAGTTTGACGTATGTAGAATTGAAGAAGACGGCGCAAAGAATGAAAAGGAAAACTGTATAACTTGTCATATGCCTAAAATCGAAGGTAGTGCTACAACGGTTAGAATTAGCCAAAAACATAGTTTTCACGGTTTCTCAGGAGCTAGAAAAAATTCTAAAATGTTGGCAAAATATGTAGATATAGACTTTGTTAAAAATTCTAAAGGGTTTAAAATTACCGTAGAAAACAAAGCTCCTCACAATTTGCTTACCCATCCATTACGTGTCGTGAAATTAAAAACAAATATTTTTAGAGACTCTAAAAAGATTGAACTTAAAACACATACTTTCGTAAAAATTATAGGAACCGATTCTAAACCTACTATGCCTTGGTTGGCTACCGAGGTTGTAAAAGACACTATGATTAAAGCAAAAGAAAAACGTGTAATTGATTTTGAAGAAAATTTAAAAAGCGGAGATAAAATAGAGGTTATTTTAGGTTTTTATGTCGTTAATCCAAAAGCACTTAAAAAGCTAAATCTTGAAGGTGATAAAGAAATTTCAGAGTTTAAAATATTAAAATCACAAAATTTTAGTGTAGAGTAAATCTACACTAAAATTTTATAAAAGCTATAAGTGAAGCAGTAACTGCTACGTTTAGTGACTCTACACCTCTTTGCATAGGTATCGAGATGCTTTTCGTACAAAGTTCGTTTACTTTCTTGCTTACACCCTCGCTCTCGTTTCCTAAAACAAATATACTTTTTTTACTAAGCTTTATATCATAGATGCTGTTTTGTGCATGTGAGCTTAGTGTATATATATCTGCATCAAGTCCATCAAATACATCTTCTAAAGAGTTACAGTAGTATATAGGCAGTTTAAAAAGTGTACCTGCACTAGCTTTCATAACAAGCGGTGATATCTTTGCACTAGATTTTTTAGGAAGTATTATCCCGTCTATGAAACCAGCTGCACATGAGCGTATAATCATCCCAAGATTTTGCGGGTTTTGGATACCGTCAAGTGCTATAAGTTTATAGTTTTTCATATCTTTGATATCGTCGGCACTTTTATATGTCTTTGTAACGATATCTATTGCGACACCCTGATCTTGTTTTGAGTTTTTAGAGATGCGTGAGAGTGATTTTTTATCATGTATAAGTATCTCTATGCCTCTTGTTTTTGCTAGTGCATTTATCTTTTTAATCGCCCCGTCAATTTGATTTGATTCAGACATATGAAGTCTATGAATCTCAACATTCATATCTTCTAAAACTTCTACTACTACGTTTCTTCCATAAAGTGTTATAACACTATCGAAAAACTTTTTTTTATTTTTATATTCTTGTGAATCTTTCACTTATTTATACCTATACCCAAAATATTTTCTATCCCTTCTTGTGCAACATCTTGATTAAAGTGGATAGCTGCGGTGTTATATATACTTGATTTTGATTTTTTTAGTCTTTCTTTTAAAACAAGAGTATTACTGCCTACATTTTTTTGTTCATCGGTTACTTTAATATTTAGTTTTATAGTTACGATTTTTTGTGCAGATGCTATATTGTCGGTTGTGTTAAGTTTAATTATCACGGCTTTTAGATTTTTATTGTTTGTAACACTAAAGCCGTTATCTATAAGTTGTCTTTTAATGACTTGGGCAAAATCTTTTGAATTTTTGTCAGCACTTATAAAGAACCTTAAAGAGTTGGCTTCTGAGTAATAACTCTCCTTAACGTCAGATACAAAATTAAAGTATTTGTTTTTGTTGAAACTTTTATTTAGCTCATAAGCTACAAGGGAATTTGATAACAACCTTTCACACTCTTTACTCATCTTTTTCTTTATATTGTATCTAGTGATAGCATCCGAGTCTGCCGATTCTTCCAGCTTTGTTTCTATATCTTTTTTTATTTGGTCTATATCTTGTTTTAGAGTGTTGAAAAATTTTTTATTATCTACTTTTACCAAAACAGCATATTCCCTATATGAAATTCTATGTGATTTCTCTATTTTGTAGTTTGTAATTCTTATTTTTGCCACATCTGTTTTTATGTCGCTTGTACTTATACTTTTTGAATAATAACCGTCAACTATCTGTTTATTTGTAAAACTTGATTCTACTTTTATTCCCAGTTTTGAAATCACATCATTCAAAGCACTCTTTAGCGCGTCTTCTCTTGTTTTATCGATTCCGATTCCATAGGTAAAAGCAGAAGTATCGTTTGGCTGAATCTTTACCCATTTTGGAGTATCAACTTTTTTTGGCACTTGTGGTTTTGAAGAACCGCAACCGCTAAAAAATAAATTAAAACCTAATAGTATAGATAAAAAAAGACTTGTTCTATTTTGCATCTATCTGCCTTGTAGCTTCATCTCTTTTAGAGATTAAATCATCAATTCTTATAAGAGCCGCATTTAATTCTTCAATAGGTTTGGTTACTATCTCATCTGCAAGATAGTACATGGTCTTTGCTTCATCAAATTTACCCATTGCTTCTTTAACTACACCAAGGTCATATGCTATTACGTAACTTCTGCCGTCAAACTCGTCAAGAAGCGAACTCAGTATCTGTTCAGCCTTATCCATTCTGTTGGCTTCTATATATTTTAGAGCATTTTCTAATTTATCTTCCTGTTTTGACGTTGCATCCAAGTCGATATCGTCTAAAAGCTCAACTTTAAAGTATATGTATTTAGGGGTGAGTTTATATACAAACTCGCTAGCTATATCAGAAGCTAATATCTCTATTGCTTCATTTGAACTTAATACTCGCCTAAAAGTCCTACATGAATCTGCCTGATAACTTTTTCTAAACGAGTCTCCGTATATTACAGAACTACTTTCAATCCCTACAATATTTATATTTGCAGCAACCGTAGCTTCAGTGGTATTACATCTTACTATATAATATTCATACCTTGCACATTGTTTTTTTTCTTTAGAGTATTTTATACAACGTTTTCTTCTCTCTTTGTATGAGCCGCTTTTTCCGGAAGCCGTTGTAACTTCACCGTTTATTATTGCTTGTGCGCCTACTATTTTCCCGACTCTTGTAGTTGTTTTTTCATCCATAAGCTCAGATGATTGGAGTTTTTGTTCTTTTAAAACCTTATCCATATCTCTTCTGCTTACTAATTCAAAGTATTTTTTTCCGTCTAATTTATGAGCTGCTATTTTAGACTCTATTTTTCCAGAGAGTCCTACTTTATCTGTTCTAAATTTACTAACAGCTATCGTTTTGTTGTTTGCCATCTCTCCGACTTGTGCAGGAGCTAAAGCTCTAATCTGAACTTTTTGAGCACAACCGCTTATTAAAAGGCTTGCCAAAACCGCTAAAAATACTTTAACAATACTCATATATAAAACCTTTATATTTTAGTCTGTGATATTGTACACTATCTCAGTTTTGTTTTTAATAGTCTTAATCTCATGGATGCTTAAACCCTCAATCTCCAGTTTTTTAAAATCTTCTATATTTTGTGTATTTGCATTTGCTATAGCTTTTAATACTAATCCTCTATAGGCTTTTGCCCAATGGCTTACAACTTTACCGCCTTTTAAAAACTTCAGAGTCGTATATGATTTGTTAGGTTTATAAAATTTATCGTAATAACCTGCACGCAGATCCAGTATGTCGTCGTTTGCAAGAAGAAGATCAAGCTGGTACGAAAACCTGTCTTTATAAAATTTATCTGGTACTATATCTCCAATATTATTACCTTGTTTTACTTTATAGTTTGGAATTTTATCGCCTGCATAGATAGGACCGTAAAGATTTGAAAATATAATAGTGTTTTGCTTAATATAGTTTTTTGCATCTTCATTTAGGTTTTGATACTCTAAATAATCATAGGCTACACCTTGGTAACGCTCAATGGCATCCATAAAGGGTGAATTAAATATATCTACTATGTATGGTTTACAATCGGAAAATTTTTTAAAGCCAAATAACTTCTTTATATCATCTTCTTTTTTAGAGTTTACTATATTGTTATAGGTCTTTAATATTTCATCTCTTGCATCGGTTGCACCTAAAAGTTTACTTTTTTCTTTATCGCCGCCGTTATTTTTACCTTCAGAGGGAGAAAATAAAATTTTTAACATATATTTATGCCTTTTTTGCTTTTTAAAATCTTACTAATATAGTACTTAGTTTAAAGAAAAAAAGCTGATTTAATTAATACTTTTAGGACTAAATTACCTAAAGAGTAAATTTTTACAAAATTTTATAAAAAAACTCTTGACATTGAAAATATTTTCGACTATAATTCTGGCTCAATTTCGTTGCTGCCATAGCTCAGTTGGCTAGAGCAGCTGATTTGTAATCAGCAGGCCCGGGGTTCAAATCCTCGTGGCAGCACCATTGAAATAGAAATATTAGAAACAGTGTTAGACCAGATTTTTTGATGGTGAGATAGTCAAGTGGCCAACGACGGCAGACTGTAAATCTGCTCCCTATGGGTTCAGAGGTTCGACTCCTCTTCTCACCACCACTTTTCTATAACTAATGCGGGTGTAACTCAGTGGCTAGAGTTCCTGCCTTCCAAGCAGGCTGTCGAGGGTTCGAATCCCTTCACCCGCTCCATACTGTTATAGAAACTCTGGAAGCTGAAGTACAATTTTCATTAATTAACTTCTAGTGTAAAAATTTATATACTATATTATATAGATTTCTATATAGCTTACTATCTAATTCAATTTAATATTTTAGGTTTTTTATTTATAAAATTATGCAGTTTTTGCTTAATGCTCTCGTGGCTCAGGGGTAGAGCACTTCCTTGGTAAGGAAGAGGCCATGGGTTCAATTCCCATCGTGAGCACCATAAAAGTTAAATTTAAGCAATAATTGAATAATTTTTGGGTATAATTCCATTTCTATTCACAAATTAAGTCGGAGGACACTATGGCAAAAGAAAAGTTTGAACGTACGAAACCGCACGTAAACATTGGTACTATTGGTCACGTTGACCACGGTAAAACAACATTAACAGCAGCTATTACTGCAGTACTTGCAGTAACTAATGGTGCAAAACTTATGGATTATGATGCAATTGATAACGCACCTGAAGAAAGAGAGCGTGGTATTACTATCGCTACTTCACACGTTGAGTATGAGACGGATTCTCGTCACTATGCACACGTTGACTGCCCGGGTCACGCGGATTATGTTAAAAACATGATTACTGGTGCTGCTCAAATGGACGGTGCTATCTTAGTTGTATCAGCAGCTGATGGTCCAATGCCACAAACACGTGAGCACATTCTTCTTTCTAAGCAAGTTGGTGTACCTTACATCGTTGTTTTCATGAACAAAGAAGATATGGTTGATGATGAAGAGTTAATGGAATTAGTTGAGATGGAAATTCGTGAACTTCTTGATCAATATGACTTCCCAGGTGACGATACTCCAATCGTAGCTGGTTCTGCACTTCAAGCTCTTGAAGAAGCAAAAAGCGGTACATTAGGTGAGTGGTCAGATAAAATTCTTAAACTTATGGCTGAAGTAGATGCATATATCCCTGAGCCAGCTCGTGAAACTGATAAAGACTTCTTAATGCCAGTTGAAGACGTATTCTCAATCTCTGGACGTGGTACAGTTGTTACTGGTCGTATTGAGCGTGGTGTAATCAAAGTTGGTGAAGAAGTAGAAATCGTTGGTATCCGTGATACACAAAAAACTACTGTAACTGGTGTTGAGATGTTCCGTAAAGAGATGGAACAAGGTGAAGCCGGAGACAATTGTGGTATTCTTATCCGTGGTATCGGTAAAGATGAAGTTGAGCGTGGTCAAGTACTTTGTAAGCCGGGTACAATTACTCCTCACACTAAATTTACTGCTGAGATCTATGTACTAAGTAAAGATGAGGGTGGTCGTCATACTCCATTCTTCAACGGTTACCGTCCTCAGTTCTACGTTCGTACAACAGACGTAACTGGTGCTATCACTTTACCAGAAGGTACTGAAATGGTTATGCCAGGTGATAACGTAAGTATAACTGCTGAGTTAATTCACCCAATTGCAATGGAAAAAGGTACAAACTTCGCTATCCGTGAGGGTGGTAGAACTGTTGGTGCTGGTGTTGTTGCAGAGATTATTGCGTAATTCAGGTTTTCCTGAATTACCAAAATCCTTTATATAAGGTAACAAAATGAGAGAAAATATCCATTTAGGTTGTGAGAAATGTACTCGTCGTAACTATCACACAACAAAAAATAAAAAAACTCACACTGAAAAGTTTTCTGTAAAGAAATACTGTAAATGGTGTAAAGAGCATACAAATCACAAAGAGATGAAACTGTAATAAGTTTTACCTCTTTATTTATAGGTGCATAGCTCCAATGGTAGAGCACCGGATTCCAAATCCGGGTGTTGGGGGTTCGAGTCCCTCTGCGCCTGCCACAGATTTATTATTAGTAAAACTGATCAGTTTTATTTATAATAAATACGTATTATATAGGAAAGTTATTTATGAATTTAAGTACACACTTCAAAAACGCAAAATTAGAATTAGCTAAGGTAATCTTTCCTACTAAAGGTCAGGTTAAACAGGCTTATATTTCAGTTGTAATTGTTGTTGCAGTTATTTCTGCATTTTTAGCTTTAGTTGATTTACTGATGTCTTCAGTTATGTCAACTATATTAGGATAAGGAGAGTCTCATGGCACATCAATGGTATTCTATTCAGACATATGGAAGCGAGAGAGCAGTACGTGATGCTATCTTTATTATGATTGAAGAGATGGGACTTCAAGATGCTATTACTGATGTTATAGTTCCTACGGAAGATGTAATAGATGTAAAAGACGGTAAAAAAAGAGTAAGTGAACGTTCCCTTTATTCTGGTTATGTATTTGCAAGAATTGATTTAAATACTGAAATTCAGCATATGATTCAACGCATACCGAAAGTTTCAGGATTTATTGGAGAAGGTAGTAAGCCTACACCGTTAAGCGAACACGATATTAATACTATTTTAGACAGAGTTAACAATCGTGCTGCACCAAAACCAAAAGTATTTTTTGAACCTGGTGAAATGGTTCGTATCAATGAAGGTCCGTTTGCTAACTTTACGGCAACGGTTGATGAATATGATTTAGAGCATGGAACTTTAAAACTAAATGTTTCAATCTTCGGAAGAGCTACACCTGTAGATATCTCTTATACTCAGGTAGAGAAAGTCATATAATTTATATACTGTGCTAAAGTTAGACTTCTAAGAGGTTTAACTTTAGCACAGTCTAAAAGTGACCGAATTTATTCGGATTACGTCAAAAATAAAAAAAACAAGGAAAAACTATGGCAAAGAAAATAGATGGTTACATCAAACTTCAAATTGATGCTGGTAAAGCAAATCCTGCTCCACCGGTAGGTCCTGCTTTAGGTCAACGTGGTGTTAACATTATGGAATTTACTAAAGCTTTTAATGAAAAAACAAAAGACATGATGGGATTCAAAGTTCCGACTGTTATTACTGTTTATACTGATAGAAGCTTTACTTTTATCACTAAGCAGCCACCTGCATCTGCATTAATCATGAAAGCAGCTGGTCTTAAAAAAGGTACAGATAATCCACTTAAAAACAAAGTTGGTAAATTAACTAAGGCTCAATTAATGGAAATCGTAAACCAAAAAATTGTTGACTTAAATACTGACGATGTAGAGATGGCAGCTAATACTTTAGCTGGTACTGCTCGCTCAATGGGTGTTGATATCGTAGATTAGTCTTTAAGACTTTATCGTTAACCACAGCGATTTAAATAATTGTGGAAGAATTTAATCGGAGATTTGAAAATGAGTAAAAGATATAAACAATTACAAGAAAAAATTGATAATACGAAAGCTTACAGCGTTGCTGAAGCTACAAGTACTGTAAAAGAATTAAAAAGTGCAAAATTTGATGAAACTGTCGAAGTTGCACTTAATCTAAACGTAGATCCTCGTCACGCTGACCAAATGGTTCGCGGTGCTATCGTTTTACCACACGGTACGGGTAAAACTGTACGTGTAGCCGTATTTGCTAAAGGTGCAAAAGCGGATGAAGCTAAAGCTGCAGGTGCTGATATTGTCGGTACTGATGATTTAGTTGCACAAGTAAAAGAGGGTGTGTTTAACTTTGACGTTGTTGTTGCAGCACCTGATTGTATGGGTCTTGTTGGACAAATTGGTCGTATCCTTGGACCAAAAGGTCTTATGCCTAACCCTAAAACAGGAACTGTTACTCCAGATGTAGCTACTGCAGTTAACAACTTAAAAGGCGGTCAAGTAAACTTTAGAGTTGATAAAAAAGGTAATATCCACGCAGGTATCGGTAAAGTTAGTTTTGATGCTAAACAAATTGAAGAAAACTTTAACACTTTCTTAAAAGCTATTAACAAGCAAAAACCGGCTTCTGCAAAAGGTAAATATATAAAAAGCGGTGCTATTAGTTTAACTATGTCGCCTGCTATAAAACTAGATACTGCCGAACTACTAGACATTAAATAGTAATTTTTAGTATCCCACAATAATGTGGGGTATTATAAAGTTACTGCTTTGGTAACTGCATTTTATGGACTAAAGATATAGGTGCTTAGCTTAATATCCTATTGAAGTGAAGTGAATTATTCACTTAGATGTCTGGAAAGGAGAATATTCTATGACAAAAACACAAAAAGCTGAAATTATTGAAGTACTTTCAAATGAGTTTAAAGATGCTCAGTCTGTAATCTTTTGTGATTACAAAGGATTAAGCGTTTCTGAACTTGAAGGTTTAAGAAAAATCGCTCGCGAAAAAGAAGCAAAAGTTCAAGTTGTTAAAAATACTCTTGCTACAATCGCTCTTAAAAACGCTGAGTTAGAAGGTATTGAGTTACAAGACACAAACATTCTTGTTTGGGGTGATGATTCTGTTGCAACTTCAAAAGTTGTTTCTAATTTTGCTAAAAATAATGAAAAATTTGTAATTAAGTCTGCTTACATTGACCGTGAAGCCGCTGATGCTGCTAAAGTTGAAGCATTTGCTAAACTTCCTGGACGTGAAGAACTTCTTGGTATGCTTGCCGCTACTTGGATGGCTCCACTTACATGTATTGGATTTGGTCTTAACGCTCTTAAAGAGAAAAAAGAACAAGAGGCGGCATAATTTATTACGCCAAATGAGCAAAAGCCCATTTAGCTACGTTAACACTTGGTTCTCCTCAGCGGAGAGCTCACGCGTTGCATAGCCACGCTTTTGTTATAATAGAGATATTTATTCTCTATATAAAAAATATTAAAAGAAAAAGGAGCCTAAAATGGCTGTAACTAAAGAAGACGTATTAGAGTTTATCTCAGGACTTTCTGTATTAGAACTTTCTGAGCTTGTAAAAGAGTTTGAAGAAAAATTTGGTGTATCTGCACAACCTGTTGCTGTAGCTGGTGGAGCTGTAGCCGGTGGTGAAGCTGCTGAAGAAAAAACTGAGTTTGATGTTGTATTAACTGATGCCGGTGCTAAGAAAATCGGTGTTATTAAAGTAGTTCGTGGTCTTACTGGTTTAGGACTAAAAGAAGCTAAAGAGGCATGTGAAGCTACTCCATCGGTAATCAAAGAAGGTGTAGATAAAGAAACTGCTGAAGCTGCTAAAGCTGAGCTTGAAGAAGCTGGTGCATCAGTAGAACTTAAGTAAGAATTTTACTTTTTTTATTTGGAGGGCTTTTGCCCTCAATTTTCGGGCGCTTTAGCTTAGAGATTTAAGTCTCTTAGCTAAAGTGCCCTTATGTCGTTTATAAGCACTATTATATTTATGAAGTATATCCATACTTTATAAAACTGTTTTTATCTAAGGACGCTTAGATAAATTTATCTTGAGTCGTGAACTCAAGTTCCAATTACAACTTACAGAGGTAGCCTATGTTAAACACTTTATATTCTGGAAATCGTCTTCGTGTAGACTTTGCCAAAACTCCTCAACAGATCGAAGTTCCAAACTTACTTCAACTTCAACAAAGTTCTTATGATAACTTTTTAATGATAGATGCAAAAGACAGAACTGCATCTGGTATTGAGAAAGTTTTTCAATCGGTATTCCCTATCCACGATGCTCAAAATAGATTAACTATTGAGTATATCGGTTCTGAAGTAGCTAAACCGAAATATACTGTTCGCGAGTGTATGGAGCGTGGACTTACTTATTCGGTATCATTAAGAATGAAAACTCGTCTTGTCTTATGGGATAGAGATGAAAACACTAAAGAGAAACTTGGTGTTAAAGATATTAAAGAGCAGTCAATTTTTGTTCGCGACATCCCGCTTATGACTGATAGAACTTCTTTTATTATCAACGGTGTTGAGAGAGTTGTTGTTAACCAACTTCACCGTTCACCGGGTGTTATCTTCAAAGAAGAAGAAGCTACAACGGTTGGAAACAAACTTATCTATACCGGTCAAATCATTCCAGATCGCGGTTCATGGTTATATTTTGAATATGATCCAAAAGATATTCTTTATATGAGAATAAATAAACGTCGTAAAGTTCCCGTAACTATTATGTTCCGTGCACTTGGATATTCTAAACAAGATATTTTAAAACTGTTTTATCCAATCCAAACTATAAAAATGCAAGACAACAAGTTTTATGTAGAGTTTAATTCATCTGATTATTCAGGTCGTCTTGATTATGACTTAGTTGATACTAACGATAAAGTTTTAGTTGCTACCGGTAAAAGACTATCAGCTAAAAAAGCTCAAAAATTTATTGAAGACGGATTAACGGATGTTCAGTATCCTTTAGAGGTTTTACTAGACCGTTATTTAGCTGAAGCTATTATTGACCCTGAAACTGGTGAGATTCTTTTTGATACTATGACTCACATTGATGAGACTAAACTTAAAAAGCTTGCAGAAATCGGTGTAACTGAATTTAAAATTGCAAATGACTTAGCGGACGGTGTTGACAGTTCAATCATAAATGCATTTAACGCAGATGCAGATTCACTAAAACTTCTTAAACAAACTGAAGATATTGAAGATGAGAACGATTTAGCGGCTATTCGTATTTATAAAGTTATGCGTCCAGGTGAGCCTGTAACAAAAGAAGCTGCACATGCATTTGTTAACCAGTTATTCTTTGATCCTGAGAGATATGACTTAACTGAAGTTGGTCGTATGAAAATGAACCATAAACTTGATATGGATATCCCTTCATATATGACTGTTTTAACTCATGAAGATATTATCAAATCAGTAAAATACGTTATTAAAGTTAAAAACGGTCAAGGTCACATCGATGATAGAGATCACTTAGGTAACAGACGTATCCGTTCAATCGGTGAGCTTTTAGTAAATGAGTTACACAACGGTTTAGTGAAGATGCAAAAAGCTATCCGTGACAAACTCTCTACTATGAGCGGTGCAATGGAAGAGTTGATGCCACACGATTTAATCAACTCAAAAATGATTACGTCAACTGTTATGGAATTTTTCTCAGGCGGGCAGTTATCTCAATTTATGGACCAAACAAATCCATTATCAGAAGTTACTCACAAGCGTCGTTTATCGGCACTTGGTGAGGGTGGTCTTGTAAAAGAGCGTGCAGGTTTTGAAGTGCGTGACGTTCACCCTACTCATTATGGACGTATATGTCCGATTGAGACTCCTGAGGGTCAAAACATCGGTCTTATCAATACTTTGGCAACTTATTCTAAAGTAAATGACCATGGTTTTATCGAAGCTCCTTATAAAGTTATGAAAGAGGGTCAAATCACTAATGAAGTTGTATATCTAACAGCTACTCAAGAAGAGGGTGTTAAGATTGCTGCTGCATCTAATCCGTTAGATGAGAATGGACAGTTTAAAACTGAACTTATTACCGTAAGACATGACGGTGAGTACCTGCTTCGTCCAAAAAGCGAATGTGAGTATGCAGATTTAAGTTCATCTATGGTTGTAGGTGTAGCTGCTTCACTTATTCCGTTTTTGGAACACGATGATGCCAACCGTGCACTTATGGGTTCAAATATGCAACGTCAAGCTGTGCCTTTAATCAAGCCTGACGCTCCGATGGTAGGTACCGGTGTTGAGAAACTTGTTGCTCGTGATTCTTGGGAATGTGTAAAAGCTAACCGCGCCGGTACTGTTGAGAAAGTTGACGGTAAACACATCTACGTAATGGGTGATGAAGATGGTGAGATATATATAGATTACTATCCGTTACAAAAAAATCTACGTACAAATAACAACACTTCTTTTGCTCAAAAACCAATCGTAAAAGTTGGTCAAAAAGTTACTAAAGGTCAAGTTATCGCAGACGGTCCGAACATGGATCAAGGTGAATTGGCACTTGGTGTTAATGCAATGGTTGCATTTATGCCTTGGAACGGTTACAACTACGAGGATGCGATTGTAATATCTGAACGTATGATTCGTAAAGATGCATTCACGTCTGTACACATTTATGAAAAAGAAGTAGAAGCACGTGAACTTAAACACGGTGTTGAAGAGATTACTCGTGACATTCCTAATGTTCGTGACGATGAATTAACTCACTTAGATGAATCAGGTATTATTAAAATCGGTACTAACGTTAGCGGCGGTATGATACTAGTTGGTAAAGTATCTCCAAAAGGTGAAGTTAAACCGACTCCTGAAGAGCGTTTACTACGTGCAATCTTCGGTGAAAAAGCAGGTCACGTTGTAAATAAATCACTTTACTGTCCACCGTCAATGGAAGGTGTAGTAGTTGATGTTAAAATCTTTACTAAAAAAGGTTATGACAAAGATGAGCGTACACTTTCTTTAGAAAAAGAAGAACGTGACTTTTTAGAGCGTGAGCACTATGACAGACTTCTTATGATAGATAAAGAGGAGATGCTTCGCGTAGCTAAACTTCTAACTCGTGAATCTTTAACTGCGGATATTACAATCGGTGAGACTGATTATAAAGCGGGTGATACAATAGATGCAAAAGATTTAGAAAACGTAAATCGTTTTGCTATGAATGCAATCGTTAAAAGTTTTAGTGAAGATATTCAAAATGAATACAACAAAACTAAAAACTATTTCCAAAAGCAAAAGCGTATCTTCCGTGATGAGCATGAAGAGAAACTGACTATTTTAGAAAAAGACGACATCCTTCCAAACGGTGTTGTTAAGTATGTAAAAGTTTATATCGCAACTAAGCGTAAACTAAAAGTCGGTGATAAAATGGCAGGTCGTCACGGTAATAAAGGTATCGTATCTACAATCGTACCTGAAGTAGATATGCCGTACATGGAAGACGGACGTTCAGTTGACGTATGTCTAAATCCACTGGGTGTACCTTCACGTATGAATATAGGACAAATCCTAGAGATGCACCTTGGTATGGCGGGACGTGAGCTTGGTAATCAGATTCAAGCTGAATTTGATGCTAAACAGGCTGACTTTATAGATAATTTACGTGCTAAAATGATATCTATTGCAGACGTTGCAGGTATGATGGATGCAAAAAACGTTATCTCTAAAATGAGTGATGACGAGTTTTTACATTATGCACGTGACTGGGCAAAAGGTGTTCGTTTTGCAACTCCTATTTTTGAAGGTGTAAATGCTGCAGAGTTTGAAAAAATATTTGAACTTGCAAAAATGGATACTGACGGCAAAACTGTACTTTACGATGGAAAAACCGGTGAGAAGATTAAAGAGCGTGTAAATGTAGGATATATGTATATCCTTAAACTACACCACTTGGTTGATGAGAAAATCCATGCTCGTTCAACCGGACCATACTCTTTAGTTACTCAACAACCTGTTGGTGGTAAAGCACTATTTGGTGGTCAGAGATTCGGTGAGATGGAGGTATGGGCATTAGAGGCTTATGGTGCATCTGCAGTTCTTAAAGAGATGTTAACTATCAAATCGGATGATGTTGATGGTCGTGTTCGTGCTTATAAAGCAATTACAAAAGGTGAATTAGTACCGGCTTCAGGTATCCCTGAAACTCTGTTTGTACTTACTAAAGAGTTGCAATCACTTGCACTAGATGTAGAAATTTTTGACGAGGTTGAAGACGATGAGTAAATTAGTACCTATTGAAGTAACTGAAAATGACAGACCAAAAGATATAAAACAGCTACAATTTCGTTTAGCTGCACCTGAAAAGGTATTATCATGGTCAAACGGTGAGGTTAAAAAGCCTGAAACTATTAACTATCGTACATTAAAACCTGAGCGTGACGGTCTGTTTTGTGCAAAAATCTTCGGTCCTGTACGTGACTATGAGTGTCTTTGTGGAAAATATAAAAAGATGCGTTACAAAGGTGTTGTATGTGAGAAGTGTGGTGTTGAAGTAACAAGCACTAAAGTTCGTCGTACTCGTATGGGTCACATCGAACTTGTTACTCCTGTAGCACATATCTGGTATGTGTCTTCATTACCTTCACGTATCGGTACTCTACTTGGTATCAAAATGAAAGATTTAGAGCGTGTACTTTATTATGAAGCATATATCGTTGAGCAAGGTGGAGAGGCATATTATGATGCCGACGGTAAAACACCTGTACTTAAATACGATGTATTAAACGAAGAGCAGTACCGTACATTAGTTCAAAGATTCGGTGAATTAGGCTTTAAAGCTCGTATGGGTGGTGAAGTAGTTCGTGATTTACTAGAAGAGATAGACTTAGTTGATGCATTTACACAATTAAAAGAAGATATTGAAGAGACTAAGAGTGAAGCTAAGAAAAAAACAATTGCTAAACGTTTAAAAGTAATCGAGTCTTTCTTAAACTCCGGAAATAATCCTGCGTGGATGATGTTAACTGTATTACCGGTTCTTCCACCTGATTTACGTCCACTTGTATCACTTGACGGTGGTAAGTTTGCAGTGTCTGATGTTAATGATTTATATCGTCGTGTTATCAACAGAAATCAGCGTCTTAAGCGTCTAGTTGAACTAGAAGCTCCTGAGATTATTGTTAGAAACGAGAAGCGTATGCTTCAAGAATCTGTAGATGCACTTTTTGACAACGGTCGTCGTGCAAATGCGGTTAAAGGTGCTAACAAGCGTCCACTTAAATCATTAAGTGAAATTATCAAAGGTAAGCAAGGACGTTTTAGACAAAACTTACTTGGTAAGCGTGTTGACTTCTCTGGACGTTCTGTAATCGTTGTTGGACCAAGCCTTCAGATGCACGAGTGTGGATTACCTAAAAAAATGGCACTTGAACTGTTCAAGCCACACTTAATTGCAAAACTAGAAGACAAAGGTCATGCGACTACTGTTAAAGCTGCTAAGAAAATGATTGAAGACCAAACAAATGAAGTTTGGGAATGTTTAGCGGAGATTGTTGATGGTTATCCTGTAATGCTTAACCGTGCACCTACACTTCACAAACTATCAATCCAAGCATTCCATCCAAAACTGATTGATGGTAAAGCTATTCAGCTTCACCCATTAGTTTGTTCTGCATTTAATGCCGACTTCGATGGTGACCAGATGGCGGTTCACGTACCTTTAAGCTCAGCTGCAATTGCTGAAGCAAAAGTACTTATGATGGCATCTATGAACATCCTTCACCCTGCAAGTGGTAAAGCTATTGCGACTCCGTCACAAGATATGGTACTTGGTATCTATTATATTACTTTAGATAAAAACGGTGTTAAAGGAAGTAATAAACTTTTTGCAAACGTAGATGAAGTAAAAATTGCGTTTGAGCACGATGCACTTGATTTACATGCAAAAATCCGTACACGTGTTGATGGTCGTATCATTTATACGACTGCAGGACGTTTACTTCTTAAAGATATTTTACCTGACTTTGTTCCAGCAGAACTTTGGAATAAAGTTATGAAAAAACGTGCTATCGGTGAGCTTGTTGATTATGTTCAAAAACACGGTGGTATAGGTGTAACAGCAGGTTTCCTAGACAGACTTAAAGACTTAGGTTTCAAACAAGCTACAAAAGCCGGTGTATCTATATCTATTGATGATGTTAAGATTCCAGATGCTAAATATGCTAAAATTGAAGAGTCTAAAAACAAAGTTATCGAGATTCAAAAACAATTTGAAGCCGGTTTATTAACTGAGCAAGAACGTTATAATAAAATCATCGACGTTTGGACTGATACAAACAATACTGTTGCGGCTCAAATGATGGAACTTGTTGAAGGTGATAAAGAAGGTTTTAACTCTATCCACATGATGGCTGATTCCGGTGCGCGTGGTTCTGCTGCACAGATTCGTCAGCTTGCAGGTATGCGTGGTCTTATGGCTAAACCAAGCGGTGATATTATTGAGACTCCGATTATCTCAAACTTTAAAGAGGGTCTAAACGTTGTTGAGTACTTTATTTCTACTCACGGTGCTCGTAAAGGTCTTGCCGATACTGCACTTAAAACGGCAAATGCGGGTTACTTAACTCGTAAACTTGTTGACGTTGCACAAAATGTTAAGATAGTTGAGCATGATTGTCATACTCACGAAGGTATTGAGATTTCAGATATTTCTGATCAAAACACACTAATCGAATCTTTAGAAGACAGATTAAACGGACGTGTTTTAGCTGATGATATAATCGATCCGATCTCAAATGAGATTCTTTATGCAGAGGGTACTTTAATCGATGAAGTTTCTGCAAAAATCATCTCAGAAGCAGGAATCAAAACCGCACACATTAGAACTCCGACTACTTGTAAAAGTGAAGACGGTATTTGTGCACTTTGTTATGGTGTTAACCTTGCAACCGGTCACATTGTTCGTACCGGTGAGGCTGTAGGTATTACGGCAGCTCAGTCAATCGGTGAGCCTGGTACTCAGCTTACACTACGTACTTTCCACGTTGGGGGTACTGCATCTAGTACGGCTCAGGAGCGTCAAGTTGTAGCTGAGAAAGAAGGTTTTATCCGTTACTATAACTTAAATACTTACGAGTCAAAAGACGGTAAAAATATTGTTGCAAACAGACGTAATGCGGCTGTATTACTTGTTGAGCCGAAAATAAAAGCTCCGTTTGCAGGTAAGGTAAAAATTGAAACTATTCATGATGAAGTTTTAGTTTCTATAAAGGGAGATAAAGATACTCAACGTTATTCACTACGTAAAAACGAGATAGCTAAACCAAATGAGCTTGCTGGTGTATCTGGTCAGATTGAGGGTAAATACTACTTCCCGTATGAATCAGGTTCAAGTGTATCTGAAGATGAATCTATCGTTGAGACTATTAAAGACGGTTGGAACGTTCCAAGCCGTATCCCTTATGCATCTGAGTTGTTGGTTGATAACGGTGCACCTGTAACTCAAAAAATATATGCCAAAGAGGAAGGTAATGTTAAATACTTCCTACTTAAAGGTGACTATTTAGAGAGATTTGAAGGACTTAAAGAGGGTTATGAAGTTAAAGAAAAAGGTCTTTTTGCTGCTGTAATCGATAACAATAACCGTGAAGCGGTTCGTCACTATATTGCACGTGGTTCCGTAATAGTTGCAAATGATGATGCGAGTGTAGAAGCTACTACATTGCTTGCAAAACCTGCAAGTGACGAGTCGGTTGTAATAGCTGAGTGGGATCCGTACTCTAATCCGATTATCTCTGAGTCTAACGGTGTAGTTAAATTTGAAGATATTATAGTCGGTACTACGGCAAGCGAGCAGTTAGATGAATTAACTGGTAAAACTCGTTTAATGATTAACGATCACATCTCAAGTGAATTTAAACCGACTGTTGTTTTAGCTACACAAGACGGTGAACTTTTACGTTATGCGATTGAGTCTAAATCATCTATTTATGTTGAAGACGGTGCTACTGTTAAAGTTGCGGATATAATTGCTAAAACGCCAAAAGCACTTCAAAAATCTTCGGATATTACAGGGGGTCTTCCACGTGTATCTGAGCTATTTGAAGGTCGTCGTCCAAAAGCTACTGCACTTATTTCCGAGATTGACGGTGTAGTTAGTTTTGGTAAGATGTTACGCGGTAAGGTACGTATTGTTATCAACAGTGATGCTGGTATCGTAAAAGAATACTTTGTAGATAAATCACACTCACCTGTTGTAAATGCAGGTGACTTTGTTCACGCAGGTGAGCGTCTGACTACGGGTATAATATCTTCTCATGAGATTTTACGTATTAGCGGTGTTAAAGCACTTTATAACTACCTTGTGTCTGAAGTTCAGCAAGTTTACCGTTCTCAAGGGGTTAACATTGCCGATAAGCATATTGAAGTTATCTTTACTCAGATGTTACGTCAGATTAAGATTATCAAATCGGGTGATACTAAGTTTATTGAAGGTGATTTAGTATCTAAAAGTAAATTTAAAGCCGAGAATGAAAAAATCACTCGTCTTGGCGGTCGTCCTGCGATTGCCGAGCCGTTCTTAGTCGGTATAACACGTGCGGCAGTTGCGGCTGATTCTATTATCTCTGCGGCTTCGTTCCAAGATACTACTAAAGTTCTTACTGAGGCTGCGGTTTCAGCTAAGATAGATGATCTAAATGATCTTAAAGAGAATGTTATTATAGGTCGTACGATTCCTGTTGGTACCGGTATCTACAAAGACCAAGAAATTCTACTTTCTAGCGAAGACGAATAGTAGTAACTACTTTTATATTACGGATAAGGAAAAATTTCCTTATCCATAACAATCCTTCAATTTTATTTTTTCCAATATTTACTGTACAATTGTTTTATGCAATCATATAAATTTATAGTTATCGGTCGTGTTCAAGGCGTATATTATCGTGCAAATATTCAAAAAAATGCAGCTGCTACAGGGTTTAGCGGTTATGTAAAAAACCTTTCCGATGGAAATGTTGAAGTTTGTGTAACTTGTGATGAATTACGATTAGAAGAGTTTAAAGAGATTCTTAAAAAAGGTTCTCCAAATAGCGTAGTAAATGAACTTCATACACAAAAGTGCGATGAAGTATTTAAAAACGGATTTGAGATAAGGTATTAATTCTCTAACACACTTTGTAGTGAATAGCGCATATCTGCATCTAAATTCTCCATAGAACTTAGCATCCAACGTAAATAACCGGCATCTTCGTGTGCTACTTCGCGTAAAGTTTTTCCTTTGTATTTTCCAAATCTAAATTTGTCTATCAAAATAGGTGTATTTGTTAAGTCAACCATTTTATCGACGGGGTTGTCGTTTGGAAATATTTTTTGAACGGATTGACGAAGTTTTGATAAAAACAGCTTAAGAATAAGTACATCACCTATGGCATCGTGTGCTTTTACTTCTATGCCTAGTTCATTTGCTTCTTTTTGTTCATCTTTATACAAACCCATTTTATAACGAAAGTATTGCAGACGGTGAGCCTCTTCATCTTTGTATATGTGTTTAGCTACACGCAGTGTATCTATAACTTTCATTTTAGTATTAAAGCCTTCCTTGGCTAACATATCCAAATCAAAGGGTGCATTATGGATTATCATATAGTTTTCGTTTGTATTTAGCTCTTGAAGTCTTTTGTATGCTATACTCTCTTTGATTGAAGGCTTGCCATCAATCATCTCTTGAGTAATGCCGTGAACCTCCATAGCTCCAAATTTTATAGGAACTTCACAAGAAAAAAATTCGTTATGTACTTCGGGTTGTTTTGCACCAAGAACCATGTACCCCAGTTGTATAACTCTGTCTTCTTCATTTGTTCCCGTTGTTTCGGTATCGAGTATTACGTAATGTTTTGCCAAATTAGTCCTTTAGTTATCGTTTAGTTCGTTAAAAAATTGTCAATCATATAGGTTTTTTCAACCTCTAAAAATTCTTCGCTTAGTTCGATATCAACATAGTCATCATGAAATCTATATATGCAAAAAGTTACTATTCGCATCGGATATATGTTGTTCCAAAATTTAAAGTTTTTTACAATAATGGGTTCTGTAAGTTCCATAAAAATGCTTTTAATATATGCCAATGAATCGTTTGTAGCATTTAATTTAAATAGTTTAAATAATTTAGAGATATTGATTTGCATCTCTAACTCTTCATTTTCCAAGTAAGTGTTATAAATTGCACGTCCAAGCTTTAATGCTTCATCGCTTAATGGTTCATTTAATAATTTTTGTTTTTGAACTTTGTGTATACCCATGAGAGAGATATTACCACTTTTGTAATTAAAGTTGTATAAATATTAACAGAGTAAAATATAGCTTATGAAATATATATATTTAATACTGGTTATTGTATCTTTTTTAGATGCACAAGAAATTATTCAAACACCTATAAAGTTCTCGGATAACAGGGTTGAACTTACAAAGTCTTATATAAAAGCACACTATGGTATAGATGCCAAAGATATAAAAATTACACCAAAGATAATTCTTATTCATCATACGGCAATAAACTCTTTTGAAGAATCGCTAAGTCGTTTTATGGAAGAGAAACTTCCATCACTACGTGCAGACATAAGTTCTGCTGGAGCTGTTAATGTTAGCACCCATTTTATGGTTGAACGAAACGGAACTATACATCAGTTGATGCCGCTAAATTTCATGGCACGACATGTAATAGGACTTAACTATAACTCCATAGGTATTGAAAATGTAGGTGGTGCAGATGGTGAAAACAACTTAACGGATGCACAACTGAAATCAAATATATTTTTAGTTAAGTATCTTAAAAGAAAGTTTGATTCTATAGAGTATTTGGTCGGACACTATGAATACAGATGTTTTGAAAATCATGAACTTTGGCTTGAGAGAGACGCCGGATACAGGACGAAAAAGAATGACCCGCATCCAAACTTTATGAACAAACTTGTTAAACATTTTAAATCTTTAAAGCGTGCACCTTGTGATAACTAATCCATTTAGCTATCTTTTTGTTCTAGCTATAATAGCAACTTTTTTAAGCGGACTGGAACAAAAAACAAAGTGGAATTTTTTTAAATATATTCCCGCAGTAGTCCTTATATATGCCAGTACAATGTTGCTCGCTTCTTTTGGATTATGGGAGTTAAACAAAGAGATAAACGATATATATAAATTGACAAAAACAAACCTTCTTCCTGCTATGATATTTTTGATGTTGTTGCAAGTCGATATCAGGCAGTTTTTAAAACTTGGTAAAAAGTTAATTATTGCATATATCTTGGCAGTTGCATCTATAGCTTTAGGTTTTATACTCATCTCTTTAATACTTGGTTTTGATAAGGATATGTTAGGAGCATTTGGAGCACTTGCGGGAAGCTGGATGGGCGGTACTGCAAATATGGTAGCAGTCGGTTCGGCTCTTGGTGTAAGTGATGAAGCTTTTGGTTATGCACTGATAGTAGATAGTTTTAACTATACGTTTTGGGTGGCATTTTTACTTTTTATAGTAGGATTTGCAAACCTGTTTAACAAGTTTACGGATGCAAAGTCGAGTGATGATGCTATAAATAGCATCGGATGTGCTTGCAATATCGGTGCAAAGAGATATTGGTCTTTGATTATTTTATCTTTAGCAGTATCTTTTTTCTCTCAAGTTATAGCTCAGAATATATCCATAATAAACTCAACTACTACTATGGTTGTAACAGCTACATTTAGCGGAGTTTTAGCTTCTTTTACAAGAGTGCGTGAGATAAACGGTTCAAGTGACATAGCTACGTCGATGCTATATATGCTAATAGCGCTTATCGGTTCACGTGCAGTATTTGAGAGTTTTGAGGGTATCGGTTTTTATGTACTTGGAGGTTTTTTAATCCTCGTTATTCATGCACTAATCATGGTAGCGGGTGCAAAGATATTTAAACTAGATCTATTTAGCATCTGCGTAGCATCTCTTAGTAATATAGGCGGCGTAGCATCTGCACCTATTTTAGCGGCAGCTTATAATAAAAGTCTGGTAGGAGTTGGCGTGTTGATGGCTATAATGGGATATATAATAGGTACTTTCGGCGGACTTTTTGTCGGTAACATATTAGAGGGCTTTGCAAAATGAAGATAAAAAAAATAACAACTACAATAGAAACAATTCCTCTAAAAACCCCTTTTATAACAGCTTTAAGAAGAGTTGATAATGTAGAGTTCGTAAGGGTAAGGATTGAACTGCAAAGCGGTAATTTATCTTTTGGCGAAGCACCCGCAACTAAAGCTATCACGGGTGAAGATTTAGATTTGATTTTAAACAGTATAGATAGTTATAAAGCAAGGCTAATAGGATTAAGTCCTCAAGAGGCAATAGCTAAACTTGATTCTTTTAAAATAGGTTCGAGTGCAAGGGCAGCTTTGGATATGGCACTTTTTAATATACTGAATCCTTTAAATAACAAAACAGATAAAAAAACGGCAATAACAATATCTTTAGGAGATGTCTCTAAAATGCTCGCAGATGCAAATATAGCATACACAAGTCAAAACGATATACTAAAGCTAAAGTTTAACGATAATATAAACCATGCTATAGAGGTAACAAAAAAGATAAAAGAGCAAAATCCTGATGCAAGCCTGCTTATAGATGCAAATCAGGCTTGGAGTTATAAAGACAGCATAACCTATATAGATGCCATAAAAGACGTGGGAATAGAGCTTATCGAACAACCTGTAAAAAAAGATGAACTAGAATCATTAAAAAAAATAACTGAGTATTCAGACATTCCTATAGTTGCCGATGAGAGTTGTTTTACATTTGAAGATGTAAAAGTTGTAGTGGAAAATAAAATTGCGGATATTATAAATATAAAACTTATGAAATGCGGAGGCATAACAAAAGCTATGGAGATTTTGGAGTATTGCAGAGCTAAAAAAGTACCCGTTATGATGGGAAGTATGCTTGAGGGTCCTACATCTATAGCATATGCATCCAGTCTAGTAGATGCATATAAAGATGTCGTAAAATATGTGGATTTGGATAGTCCACTGCTTTATAAAGAGAATTTTAAAAAGTAAAACTCTCTTTTTTAAACTCTATAAACTTTGTTGCTACTTCGTTATCTTCTAAGTTGAGTGTTTTTAAAGCTTTTGGATTTACTAAAAACCATCCTAAAACGATATCTACTTTATCACCGCTTTGGAGTTTATAGTCGTATTTTATGCTTCTTTTTTCATTTGCCTGAATCATAGTGTTTTTTAAAGTCGTACTTGCAGTCCAAGGCATGGCAGGTTTGCCGTTGTGACCTATTACTCTTACAAATATTTCATCTTTTAGTTTTGTCGTCTTACCTGCTCTTGTAACGCTTACTTTTAAAACGGCAGTTCTAAGAGGATGCAGTAAAAGTGCATGACTTGTACGATTGTCGATGTTTACTATAAAATCGTTAATTTGGCGAAGAAGGGATATATCTACATATTTTGTAAGCATATCTTGATTTGAATGACTTCCTGCAAACCCGTGAAAACTATGTTCTTTACGATCTTTGAAGTTTGATACACTTCCTTTTACTTTTGGCATATGACAACTTACACAGTTTGCTCCGTCCATCTCGTTATCTATATTTGTCGAACATACGTTTAGTTTATGTTTATTCATCTTATGTGAGTGACAACCTATACAAACATTACCGTTTTTAAAATGCTCATTACCTTCACTTACAATACCGTGATAAGGAGAAGTTATATGATCTTCTAAGGTTCCAAAATAATTTTTTTCGGTTGAAGTAGTAATGTTTGTATTTGATTTTGCATGCAGTTCAATGCTTTTTATACGATGGCAATATGCACAAGATATTCCTTCTTGATGCTTAGGAGAATCCGCTTTTGGCATTGAATCTTTTTCTGCAGTAGGAGTGTGACATTTTCCGCAACCGTATTTTTTAAATTCCAGATTTTGCGGATGCTTTGCCCAAACAGAACCGTGTATTGGGTCTTTTTGCGGTGTAGAATTTGCATGCATGGATTCTGAAAATTCTTTATATATAAGTGGATGACAGGATTTACAATCTTCACTAGGTGCAAAGTTTTTAGATGCAAGGAGTGAAGTTATACTTAGTAAACTTAGAAATATAAATTTTAACATTTGATTATCTCCTATATTTTTTAAAATTATAATTAAAATAACTTAGCATTATATTATTTTAATGAATTAGTATAACTTTGTTCCTCTTCCAACATTTTATCCATTAAAGTAAATAATTCAAAGGTATTTTTTTCTATCTCTATAAAATTTTCTTTTATATCGTTTGAGACTTCTAAAATATTATTTTGTTTTAATAATTTTAAAGAATCTATAACTTTATCATGAACATTTTTGTGTGGATTTAGTATTGCAGAATATGATTTAGAATGACTAAATTGCCCTTTTCCTTCATTATCATACCATTTACCGAATCTACAGGTAGTATGGTCGTTAAACTCTTTATGTTCCTCTTTAGAGATATGGTCAAGTGCTTCGGCTTTAAATAAAATATGGTCTATTTTTGCTAAAACTATGAAGTTTTTGTTTTTCATGTATGTGCTTGAATTTAAAACGGATTCACTCGTTACATTAAATTTTTGCAGTGAGTTATAAAGTGTCTCAACGCTCTCTTTTGATATTTCGGATATTTTGTTTAACTCTAGTGAACTGTCGTGCATTCCGCTTGCTTCTTGTTGAAGAGTCGATATAGATATAGATATCTCGCTTGTAGCTTTTTGAGTACGTTCTGCCAGTTTGCGTACTTCATCGGCTACTACGGCAAAACCGCGACCGTGTTCACCTGCACGTGCAGCTTCAATAGCTGCATTTAATGCAAGTAGGTTTGTTTGATCGGCTATATCTTTAATAAGATCTATTACAAGGTTTATCTCTTGGGTTTTTGTACCCAAAGATTCTACTATCTCATCATTTTGAGCAATTATTTCCGACAATTTTTCAAAATTTTGATTCATATTTTCAACGACTTGGTTATTTTCTCTAGAAAGAGATGCACTCTCCTGTGCTTCGTTTGCCAGATTGCTAAGGGTTTCATTTGTTTGAGAGATTTGAGTCTGTATGCTTGCAAAATTAGAAACTAAACCTTCACCCGTTTTATCTAGTTCGATAAGAAAGTTTTTCTTTCTTTGTGTTAGATATTCTTGCTCCATTGCATCAATACTTTTGTTAATAAGTTCGGCTGTTCTTTTAAAAGCCGGATTTAGTCCCGTATGACAAACACGGCGAAAGTATTTGTTTTCGGATGCATATTGAATAGAAGTATTGATTTCGCGAGTAAAACTTTCAAGTTGATCAAATAAATCATTAATACCGTAGCTCAAATCTGCAAGTTCACCTCCGGCTTCTATATATAATTCTCTTAATTCAAAATTACCTATTTTGCTACCCTCGACTACTCTCAAAGACTCTGCAATAGTGTGTCTGGTAATCTCTATTTGTTTGTATGCATATATAGCTATGGCAATATTTAAAAGATTAAATACAAACGTAGTGGTATTAAACTCAAAAAATGTTACAGATATTAAAAGCCCTAAGGAAACTACCGCTAAGTGTGCATAATTTGCATAATGTATTTTAGAGAGAGATGATAAATTCATCATATTCCATTCCTTTTTCATCCAAAATCTCTTGAATTTTATTAAGACTTGCTTCGATTCCTTTTTGTTTTTCTAAATCAAGAAGGGTTTTATACAAAGGTTTGATAATATCAAGAGCTTCTTGTTTGGGTTTTCTTCTTGCAGAGTGGTAACCTACGATTTTATCTTCAAAATAAGAAGGTGTAACGTTTGCAAATACCCAGTAATATGAGCCGTCTTTACATATATTTTTAACATAGGCATTTATCTCTTTAGAATCTTTTAGATAATCCCATAGAAGTTTAAAAATTGCTTTTGGCATATCAGGATGGCGGATTATATTATGAGCTTTTCCGATTAATTCGGATTCATCCATTTTAACTATATCGATAAAAGCACGGTTGGCGTAAGTTATTTTTCCTTTAAGATCGGTTTTTGTGACGAGTAAAGTGTCGTCATTAAAACCAACCTCATTCTCTCTTGCAATAATATTCATTAATCCTCAATTTTGTCAAAAATTGTCAGATTTTATCAGTAATTCTTTAAAAACAATGTTAAATTATTTTACCGGGCTAGTATTTCTTAGTAATAAGTAACCTATGGTACCTGATAAAATAGATGCAAACAGTACGCCGACTTTAGCTTCAAAAATAAGTGTATTACTATCTATAAATGCCAAATCTGCCACAAATATACTCATTGTAAAACCTATACCGCCTAAAAAAGAGACGCCGAATATTTGATACATCGTGGTGTTTTCGGGAAGTTTGGTGATACCCATTTTTATCGCTAAAAACGATATACCGAAAATCCCAATAACTTTTCCTAAAACAAGACCTGAAATAATACCTAAAGAAACGTCAGAGAATATTGCCGAAGAGATAGAAGAAAAATCTATACCAATTCCTGCATTTGCCAGTGCAAAAACAGGAATTACGACAAGACCTACCGGTAGATGCAGGGCTTGTTCAAGTCTTTGTGCAGGTGAACCCACTTCGTGTATGCGTCTTTTTATCGTGTTTAATATCGCTTTTTGCTTATCGTGGGTAGTATAATCCGTAGCTACCGGATAACTATCGTATTCATCAAGTAAATCTCTGATTTTTCTTGTAAATTTAAGGGGCTCAAATTTTGGTCTGGAAGGTATAGTAAGAGCTGCAAGTACACCGGCTATAGTAGCGTGCACACCTGATTCGAGCATAAAAAACCACATAAACATACCGATTATAAAATACGGTAAAATCATATGCACGCCCAAACGGTTTATAATAAGCAACAATATAAACGAAATAAAAGCCAGTAGAAGCGGTAAAAATATGATTTGTTTGGTATAAAATATAGCAATAACCAAAACCGCACCCAAATCATCTACAATTGCTAAGGCTACCAAAAAAGTAATAAGTGCCGGTGATACACGATTGCCTAAAAGTACAAGTGCACTAATTGCAAAGGCTATATCCGTAGCCATCGGGATACCCCATCCGTTTGCACTAGCTCCGTCGTGATTAAAAAAAGTATATATTAAAGCAGGAAAAATCATCCCCCCTATTGCGGCTATAATCGGAAGAAGGGCATTTTTAAAAATAGACAGTTCACCTACTAATATTTCACGTTTTATCTCTAAGCCTACCATAAAGAAAAATATTGCCATTAAACCGTCATTTATCCAGTGATGCAAAGAGTGTGAGAGATGCCATGAACCTACGCTGAAATCTATTTTGGTATGAATTGCATGGTTGTAAACCTCTGCTAAAGGGGAATTTGCGAGTATTAGTGCAAATAAAGTTGCGGCTATTAATACTAAACCGGAAGTTGTTTGTGAATGTAAAAAGTGTTCAAAAGGCGAATATATTCTATCAAAAGCTTCTTCCCACGGTGAGTATATTTTCAAATGAAACTCCCTTTTTAAAAAATAAGATAATCAATTTAAGATTTTTTTATTATAACGAATAAATATAAAAATAAAAAAATATTTGTATAATTAGTATATGAATATAAAAAGTTTAAAAAACAAAAAAATATTATTGTTTGGAAAAAGCAGGTCTTTTTCTCAAAATGAACTTTTAACACAGTTAAAAGTTCATAATATAGAACTTGTAAAAGAGTATGACGAAGGTGTAGATTACATAGTTGAGGGGGCTATGATGACACCTTTGCAAACTACTGAGAGTGAGAATCTATACAATAAAAAAGTAGCAGAGTTTTTAAATATTGAAGTGTTTGAGAAGATGCTTACGGAATCTATTGACGAAGATGTTTTGATGATGAGTTTAAAACTCTCATCCGATACGCAAAGACTAAAAAACTTTTTGACGAATCCGCAGATAAGTGATGAGTTTTATTTTAGATTGTTAAAGATGTATAATTGGGGGGAAGATGACTTTTACGAGAGTGATGATAACAGGGACGTAAGTGCATCTTTAATTAGGAGATTTTATAAAAACATAGAAAGAAACCATAATGTCGAGTTTTCAAAACTGGGACTTATGCATCTCGTATTGCAGTGTAACGATAAAAATATAATAGAAACAATAGCTAATTTAAAGCCGCTCAGAAAAAGTTTTAAAACAAATGATAAAGACCACGGGTATAGAATAGTTACATCAATAGCTACACACAACTCTACTTCAAAACAAGTTTTAAAACTTTTTATAAAAGAAGCAAATACTTATGTTAAAACACTTATAGCTATGAGAAAAGATATAGATGAAGAGGTACAAAATCTTTTGTATGAAACAGGGGAGAAAAAAGTTCTCGAAGCATTGTCGTGTTGTGAAAATTTATCCGATGAAATTTTTAACAAATTTTTAGAAGATGAAGCATATTCTAAAAATATGGCAAAATATATAAAACTGGATGTAAAAAAATATGATTTTTTTAAAGATAGTTTTTCTTGTGAACTTGCTCAAAACGAAAATATAAATCCGTTTATGCAAGGGGACTTATTGTATTTCCATTTAGATGAAGTAGAAGAAAACTTGGCTCACAATAAAAGTTTATATAAAGAGTTGATTCCTGAGATGCTAAAACATAAAAAAGATAAGGTTGATTTTGCATTGTATTCTAATCCTTCAACGCCAAAAAGCATCCTTGAACTTGGCTTTAAAGACGAAAAAAACTATTTGGCTTTAGCGTTAAACAAAAATACGCCGCAAGATATCTTATATAAATTATATGAATCAGATGTCGAAGGAATTAAAATGGCATTAAGTAAAAATATATCAACACCCGTAGATATCCTTTACCAACTTCAACTTGATTCCAGATTTGAGCGCTATGTTAAAGAAAACCCGAGTTTTGGTAGGCATATTCAGCAAGAAAATATAGGATGGCAGATATGAAAGCACACGATTTAAGTGTAACTTTAAGTAAGTTGACGGATAAAAAAGTACCCGTGTTTTTATGGGGAGCTCCCGGGATTGGTAAGAGTTCTATTGTTAAGCAGATTGCACAAAAAAAAGATATTGGTTTTATTGATTTACGTCTTGCTTTGATGGATCCTACAGATTTAAAAGGCATCCCTTTTTATGATAGAGATGCACATCAGGCACTTTGGGCGCCACCTGCTTTTTTACCTAAAGACGGAGAGGGCATACTCTTTTTAGATGAGCTAAACTCCGCACCGCCTAGTGTACAGGCATCTGCTTATCAGCTTATACTTGACAGACGTGTAGGTGAGTATGAACTACCAGACGGCTGGGCTATCGTCGCGGCGGGAAACCGAGAGGGTGATAAAGGTGTTACTTATAAGATGGGTGCACCACTTGCAAACAGGTTTGTTCACTTTGAGATGGATATAAGCGTAGAAGATTGGTGTGACTGGGCATATCAAAACAATATAGACGAGTCTATAATAGGGTATATCTCATACAAAAACGAGCATCTGTTTACCTTTGATGCAAAAAATTTGGAAAAATCTTTTGCAACTCCAAGAAGTTGGGAGTATGTAGATAAAGTTTTAAAGAGTGAGATAGATGCAAGTGTTTTGTTGGAGACCATATCAGGTGCTATATCTAAAGAGGTAGCAGTAGGATATCTTAGTTTTAAAAAGGTGCAAAACAAACTGCCGAATATTGAAGATATATTAAACAGCGGTGAAGCAGAATATCCACAAGAAGCGGATGTACTTCATGCTTTAAGTGTAGGACTTGTATCTGCCGTACTGAGAGATGTCGATGCACTTGATAATGTTTTAAAATACTCCCTAAATTTAAAAGGCGAGTTTAGTGTAAAGGTTGTTCAAGACCTGCAAAGAAACTCTGTAAGTATGGAACACTCTGCAGTATTTAAAGAGTGGGTTGAGAAATTTGCTTATTTATTGGCATAGATATGTCCTCTGCAGATAAAATCTCAAAAGCAAAAGCTAAACTTTTAGTAGATTATCCCTTTTTCGGCTCACTTGCATCTAGGGTAGATATAGTTCAAAACGACGATATCGAAGCTTTTAGGGCAAATGAGTCAAAGCTTGAGTACAGTACATTGTTTATAAATGAAGCAAGTATAGATGAGATAGAGTTTGCCTTGGCAAATTCCGCTATGCATGCCTCTTTATCGCATGAAAATAGAAAGAACAATCGTTCAGGGTGGTTATGGCAGATGGCAACAGACTATGCTATAAACGATATGCTTGTAGAGAGCGGATTAGAGAGACCTTATCAGGCTCATTACTCCAAGCGTTTTGAAGGTTTGTATGCCGAAGAGATATATGCCTTGTTAAAAGATGACATTTTACGCGATGATGAAAATTTAGAATATGAAGCCGATAATGCAGACGATATAGAAAAAGATGATTCTAAACAAAATAACGAAACTAAAAAAGAGAGTTCAACTGAACAGATTTTAAATGACCAGCTTTTTGAAGAGTTTGTTCTCTCAGAAATACAAAAAGAAAAAGATGATGCACGTTTTCCCGAGGCAGTAAAAAGATTTTTTTCTTTAGATGCTAAGGGTAAAATTAATTGGCGTGATGAGCTAAGAGATGCAATAGACAGGTATGCAAGGGATGACTTTACTATGATGCCTCCAAATAAAAAGTATCTATATATGGGTTTTTATCTGCCTTCTGCAATAAGTGAGACTTTTAATCTTGTCGTAGCCATTGATTCATCAGGCTCGATTGATGATGAACTATTAAGTGAGTTTTTAAGCGAGTTAAATTACCTGATGCTAAGTGTGCCAAAGTATAAGATAGATGTTTTGATATGTGATGACAAGATACACTCGCATAACACTTTTTACACGGGAGATACACTCGAAGTTGATGTAAAAGGCGGCGGCGGTACAGATTTTCGTCCTGTTTTTTCATATATAGAAGAGAGTTTGGAAGATACAAAGTTATTGCTTTACTTTTCCGATTTAGACGGTGTTTTTCCAAAAGATAAGCCAAACTACGAAGTAAAGTGGGTTAGTAAAAATGATGTTGAAATACCTTTTGGAGATGTTATTTTAATAGATAAATAATTTGTATAATTAGACAATGAAAATTTTAGAGACAATCTTAGAAAAACTAAAAAATAAACAAAACATCTTTTTAACCGGTGGTGCAGGTGTCGGCAAAACGACAATGACTAGACAAATCATAGATTCATATACCCAAGATGCAAAAAAAATAGCACGTCTTGCATCTACGGGTATGGCAGCTACTTTGATAGATGGGCAGACTCTTCACAGTTTTTTGGATCTTGGCATCTCAAATAACCTAGAGGAGCTGCAAAACAGCGGTAAGTTTGAGATAAAAAAGAAAATAAAAAAGCTTATATTTTCTATGGATTTGATAGTTATAGATGAAATCTCAATGGTTAGTGATACTCTTTTTGAGATGATTGAACTTCGTCTAAAACAAGCTGAGTTTAAAGGCTCTGTTTTAGTCGTGGGTGATTTTTTACAACTCCCTCCCGTAGTTCGCGGAAGCAGTGAAGTGAACTTTGCTTTTGAATCACAAGCTTGGAGTAATTTTGCTTTTGAGATAGTTGAACTTACTCATATATACAGAACCGACGATAAAAAATTCATCGAGCTTTTAGGAGATGTAAGGCGTGGATATGTGGATGAAGATGTACATAACCATCTAAACGAATACATAAAACCTCTGCCTGAAGACTATAGTCAGTTTACTTACCTTTTTGGAAAAAATATATCTGCATCTGCACATAATAAAGCTCAACTTGAATTTGTAGATGGAGACTTGCTCACCAAAGATGCCCAAATCATAAAACATAATAACTCGGTAAAAGATTCCGAGATTGAAAACTTTATACGCGATGCAAGGATTGAGAAGAGTTTGGAGTTAAAAATAGGCGTACCTGTTTTATTTACAAGAAATGCTTGGAATTATTTTAACGGTCAAAAGGGCAGGGTTGTAAATATGGATGCCCAGTATATATATGTTCAAAAAGCCGATGGAAAAATAGTAAAGCTTGAACCTGTTAGAATGAGTAAATCAAAATGGGTTGAAAAAGTAAAAGAGGGTAAAAAACAGCTTCAAGAAGAGGACGTTTTTAGCATCTACCAATACCCTATAAAACTCGCTTACGCAATAACTATCCATAAATCTCAAGGGATGAGTATAGAGGATTTGATAATAGCTACGCATGAGATATTTGCACCGAGTCAGTTTTATGTAGCACTATCGCGTTGTTCAAATCCAAAAAGACTAAACCTAATTGCCCCAAACAGACAATGGTACGAGCTTATATATGCAAATAAAAAAGCTTTGGATTTTGCAACTCAGTCAAGTCTCCAATAAAAAATCTTATTACGACTTCCTACACTGTATAGTTCATTTTCGCTTATAAATTTGATTTGATTTATTAGGCTGTTGTGACCAACAAGTCTATCACCCATCTTTTTTGTCTGGGTGTTAAATACTTGAAGATTGTTTTGCGCATCTGCTGAGTAGATACCTGTTTTGCCGCTTGGACTAAGACCTACACAGTAAACTAAAAAGTTGCTTTTTATATGGTAGTCTTCTTTGTCGTTTTGATATACGGCTACACGTCTGTCTTGTCCTGCTGTGATAATAACACCGTTTGCATATGCCACACGGTAAACATTATCCACGTTTTGAGAGTTGTAGGTTTTTTCTATGTTTGAAGTTTTTATATCTATAAGTTTTATCTCTCCGCTCTCATCAGATAAAATCATTTTTGTTTTGTCTGTATTTAGAGTTATATCTCCAAGTGTGGAGTAAGATACATGGGCTTTGTAAAGATTATACTGCTCGGACGTATCGTGTAAAATTATTTCCGAGCCGAAAGTTCCAAAAATAATCTGCTCATTATTTACAAAACGGGCTTCTTTTATAGTTAGCTTTTTAGACTCATCCACAATTTGCTTTAGTTTATTGTTCTCATATATCCAGACATTTCTAAATCCATTACGCCCCATACTGACAAGTAAAGTTTTGTTGTTTATTCTATCTACGCTTAGTATATTTGCAGCTATTAGTTTCCCCATAGCGGTATTTACGGGTGGTAGTACAATCTGCTCAATAAGTTTTTGTGTTTTTGTATCAAATATATCAACACTGCCTTCATCATTTGCGGCATAAAGTTTACCACCATCTACAACAAAGTCGTTCACAAATCCAAAAGACTTGTACTCTTTAGTTGGATATATATCTTTGGCAAAAAGTATTGACGTCGGTAAAAAAAAGAGGAGAAAAAACTTATACAAAAATATCCCTATTTTATTTTTAGGAAAATTGTATATTAAGAGAGCTTGATTCCAACATAAAAGTTGGAATCTGTTTAAAAAATTATTATAAATTATTTTCGTGTTTACCAAGGTACTCAGCAACACCTTCAGTTGTAGGTTTCATACCTTCATCACCTTTGTTCCAACCCGCAGCACATACTTCACCGTGCTCGTCAGTAAATTGCATAGCATCTACCATACGAATCATCTCATCTATGTTACGACCAAGTGGTAAGTCGTTTATAACAGCGTGACGAACAATACCTTTTCCATCTATTAAGAATGAACCGCGAAGAGCAACAGACTCACCGAAAAGTACATCATAGTCTCTTGAAATTTGTTTACTTAAATCTGCAACCAGTGGATATTTGATACGCCCGATTCCACCTTTATCAACAGGAGTTTCTCTCCATGCAAAGTGTGAAAATTGAGAATCAACAGATACACCTATAACATTAACACCGCGAGATTTAAAATCTTCAATTCTGTGAGAGAATGCAATAATCTCAGACGGACATACGAAAGTAAAGTCTAACGGATAGAAGAATAAAACCGTACCTTTTTCACCAAAGTTTTCACTTAGTTTAAAATCTTCAACGATTGAACCGTCTGCTAATACTGTAGTTGCCGTAAAATCCGGAGCTGGGTTTGTTACTAACATATAATTTCCTTTATTTTTAGCGGAAATATTTAAGATATTTCACACTGTTTTATTTTTGTTATGGTGTAAGTTTATCGCAATTAAATTAATTTTTCCAAAAGATTTTAAAGTTAAAAAATATACTTAAGGATAATTTTTATCTTTTAAAATATACTAAATAATAAAATCATATTTTATTGATTTATAAAAAGACAATCTTAATAATAGTGTGATATACTTCCTCCGATTTATGGGTTAGCCCATATTTCAATAAAAATCGATGACGGGAGATAAAATGTCACAAAAAGAGTACATATTTACTTCAGAGTCTGTAACAGAAGGGCATCCTGATAAGATGGCTGATCAAATCAGTGATGCAATTTTGGATTATATTATTGAAAATGATAAAAATGCTAGAGTAGCGTGTGAGACTTTAGTATCTAATGGTTTTTGTGTAATAGCAGGCGAACTGAAGACAACGGCGTATGCGCCGATGCAAGAGATTGCAAGAGAAGTTATTCAGGAAATAGGCTATACAGATGCTACCTATGGCTTTGACCATAGATCTGCCGCTGTATTAAACGGTATCGGTGAGCAGTCACCTGATATTAATCAAGGTGTCGATCAAGCCAGCGGTGAGATTGGTGCCGGTGACCAAGGTTTGATGTTTGGTTATGCATGTCGTGAAACGGATGTGCTTATGCCGTTGCCAATTCACCTAGCACACCGCTTAACGCAAAGACTGGCAGAAGTTAGAAAAGAGGGGATTGTTCCTTATCTACGCCCTGACGGTAAAGCTCAAATTTCTGTGAAGTATATTGATGGAAATCCGGTTTCTGTAGAGACTGTTGTTATTTCTACTCAACACTCTCCGGAAACTAGTCAAGAGCAGATTCATAAAGATATGATCGAAGAGGTTATTAAAAAAGTTATTCCTGCAGATATGATAAGTGAAAATACAATCTATCATATCAATCCTACAGGTAAGTTCGTAATCGGTGGACCGCAAGGCGATGCGGGTCTTACAGGTCGTAAAATTATTGTTGATACTTATGGTGGAAGCTGTCCTCACGGTGGTGGAGCATTTAGTGGAAAAGATCCTACTAAGGTTGACAGAAGTGCAGCTTATGCAGCAAGATGGGTTGCTAAAAATCTTGTAGCATCCGGAGCTTGTGATAAAGCTACACTACAAGTTGCTTACGCTATCGGTGTAGTTCAGCCAGTTTCAATTATGGTTGATACTCACGGGACTGGAAAAATAGATGAAGCTAAGATTGAAGAGTGTGTAAAAGAGCTTTTTGATCTTTCGCCTAAAGGTATTATAGAATCACTGGATTTACTACGTCCAATCTACAAGCAAACTGCTGCTTACGGGCATTTTGGTCGCGAAGAGTTTCCTTGGGAACAAACAAATAAAGTAGAAGATATTAGAAACTACTTGAAAATTTAATAATAATCATTATCAACTCCCCCACTCAGGGGGATTTCTTCAAAGAAAAATAAATATTTTAGCTATCTTTAAAATTACTGTGATAAACTTGCTTTTGAAATTATTTAATGGAGAAGAATATGGCAGTATTAATTAATGATACATGTATTAACTGTGGTGCTTGTATTGACGAGTGTCCGGTAGAAGCAATCGTTGATGAGGATGATAATCCGACAGGTGAAGAAATTTATTACGTATATGGTGATAAATGTGTAGAATGTGTAGATCACCACGATGAGCCTGCATGTGCTACTGCGTGTCCTACAGAGGGCTGTATTACTTGGGATGCTATAGGTGATTCACCGTCACACCGTGATGATGTAACTGATGAACAACGTTCTAATCATGAACCTGTAGTAGAATAAGTATTAAATTTATTACAAAATATCTTTAACTTCCAAGCGACCTGCTTGGAAGAATTTCCAAATTTAATCAAAAAAACATAAAATTTTCGGTATAATTCCATCCTATTTTTAAAATTAATTAGGAGTTTTGATGGAACGTACACTATCAATTATTAAGCCAGACGCCGTAGCTAAGGGTGTTATTGGTAAAATATTAGACCGTTTTGAGAGTAATGGGCTTAAAATTGCAGCAACTAAAAAAATTCAATTAACTCGTTCAGATGCAGAAGCTTTTTATGCGATTCACGCAGAGAGACCTTTCTTTAATGATTTAGTCGATTTTATGATTTCGGGACCTGTTGTAGTTTCAGTTCTTGAAGGTGAAAAAGCAATGGCTAAAAACCGTGAATTAATGGGAGCTACAAATCCTAAAGAAGCAGAAGCAGGAACTATACGTGCAGACTTTGCAGAAAATATAGATGCAAATGCAGTTCATGGAAGCGATTCTGTTGAAAATGCTGCAATAGAGATTGCATTTTTCTTCTCAGAGAGAGAAATTTCATAATATAATTTATGAAAATTAAACTAATAAAAGTTTCAAAAACTCCATCAGATTTTGAAATAATGTCTGATAAAATAACTTTTAAAGGTTTTTTACAGTATGATAGCGACAAATTATTTCGCTTAAATGCTAAAATAAAGGGTGTTTTACCCGTTATTTGTGACATTTGTGCAGAAGAATATGAGAAACAGATAGATGAAAAATTAGATTTTTTCATTTCAGACGGCTTATATGAAGCTACAAATGAAAGCTTAATCGATGTTGTGGAAGCAATGGAGAGTGAAGCAGATTTAGATGAGATTTTAGCTTCTGAGCTTGAACTTATCAAAAGTGATTACAACACTTGCCCAAAATGTAAATAAAATTAAAGGAAAAAAAGATGGCAGTACCTAAGAGAAGAGTTTCTCATTCACGTTCAGCGAAAAGAAGAACTCACTATAAAATTAAATTGGCTCGTCCGGTAAAAGATAAAGATGGAACATACAAGTTACCACACCACATCAACCCTACTACCGGTGAGTATAAGTAATCAATGGTAAAAATTGCTATTGATGCAATGGGTGGGGACTTCGGTCCTGAACCGATTGTTACAGGCTGTATTCAAGCTTTAAAGAAAAAAAAGTTTATACCAATTCTTGTAGGTAAAAAAGATGAAATTTTACCTCTGTTACCAAGACGTTATAGAGGTAAAATTTCTATAGTAGATACAGATGATGTTATCTCAATGAGTGATGCTGCCACCGATGCTGTAAAACGCAAAGATAGCACTATCTATAAAGCTATGGATTTAGTACGAGACGGTGAAGCAGACGGTGTAGTATCAGCTGGACACAGCGGTGCTACAATGACGCTTGCTACTTTAAGACTAGGTCGCTTAGAAGGTGTCTCCCGTCCTGCACTTGCGGCGTTGATGCCGACTAAAAATCATAGACGTTCTATTTTATTGGATGTTGGTGCTAATGTTGATTCCAAACCTGAACATCTAGCTCAATTTGCAATAATGGGCGGATGTTATGCCGAAGATATGTTTGATATAGATAAGCCTTCAATTGGCTTGCTTGCAAACGGTGAAGAAAAATCCAAAGGAAATGAAGTAACAAAAGCTACTTATAAGATTCTTGAAGGATACAAAGGTTTTGCCGGAAATGTTGAAGGTGGAGATATCTTTAACGGAAGTACGGATGTAATCGTTTGTGACGGCTTTGTAGGAAATCTTGTTTTAAAATCAAGTGAAGGCGTGGCTTCAACCGTAAGCGGATTAATTAAAGAGTATATCAGAAAATCACCTGTATCTATTACCGGTGCATTGTTAATGAGAAAAGTTTTTAAACTTTTAAAGAAGCAGATGGACTATGAAGAGGTAGGTGGAGCACCGCTTATCGGAATAAAAGGTTGTGCAATTGTTAGTCATGGAAAAAGCGGACCAAAAGCTATCAAAAATGCTATCTTTCAGGCTATCGACTATACAGAAACAGGTGTAAACGAACATATCATAAAGCGTATAGCCGATCTAAATGAAAAACAATCTACTAAAGGTTAAGACATGGCTTATGCTGCTTTTCGCTCTATAGGAGCTTACGTACCGAAAAAAATTCTTACAAATGAAGATTTATCAAAAATGGTAGATACTTCTGATGAGTGGATTACCAAACGTACAGGTATAAAAGAGCGTCATATTGCCGATGATAATGAGTTTACTTCGGATATGGGTGTTAAAGCCGCAGAACAAGCTATTGAGCGAAGCGGTATAGCAAAAGAAGATATAGATATGATTGTATGTGCTACAATCTCACCTGATTATTTTTGTATGCCTTCAACTGCAACTATTATTTCTCAAAAACTGGGTCTTCCTAATGTTCAAGCATTTGATATTTCAGCTGCGTGTACGGGTTTTGTTTATGTTTTATCAATAGCAAAAGCTTTTATCGAATCGGGTATGAAAAAAAACGTACTAATAATAGGTGCGGAAAAATTATCTGCAATTACCGATTTTACGGATCGCGGTACATGTATACTTTTTGGTGACGGTGCGGGTGCTGCGGTAATATCTGCAACTGATAACAAAGAAGAAGCTATTATAGATATACATACGGGTTCAGACGGTAGTTACGCAGATTTACTTATGACTCCAAACGGAGGAAGCGGTTCAGCTCATGATTCTTTAGAGCAGGAAGTTGCAGGCTGCTATATGCAGATGAAAGGTAATGAAACATATAAAATTGCCGTTCGTACACTTACAAAAGATGTTATAGATATACTAAAAGAGAATGATATCCATAGTGATGAGATAAAACACTTTGTACCGCATCAAGCAAATTACAGAATTATAAAAGCTGTTGGAGATGCACTAAAGCTAAAAGATGAACAAGTAGTATTAACCGTTGCAAAATACGGAAATACTTCAGGTGCATCTATCCCTATGGCTATTAATGATATTTATGAAAGTAAAAGATTGCAAAAAGGTGAATTAATGCTTTTAGATGCATTTGGTGGCGGGCTTACTTGGGGTTCTGCCCTTGTACCTTTTTCACCGTTAAAATAATTAAGATTTTCTTCTATCTTTAATATTACGTCTTCTTTCCCTATTGGGATCGCGTCTATCTTGGGTAATAAGATTTTTTTGCTGATCGGTTAGGGCTATATGAAGTTCTTTAAAAAACTTTTCTTCATTAGGAAGGTTTAGATTTGACTCTCTTAGTTTTTCTTCCCAGACATTATTTGGAAACCAACTATCCTCTTTAAATCTAGCCATTACATGGATATGCACTTGAGGTAACTTGTTTGCAAAAGAAGCCATATTGATTTTTTCGGGTTTATAATAAAACTTCATATGAAACTCTATTATATCGTACACATCCCAAAGATGTTTTCTAAGTTTTGGAGGTACGTCGCCAAGTTCTTTATACGGTTCTTTTGTGAAAATTTTAAGCCAAGGAATTTCACTCTCTTCTTTTTGTACGTATAAATCTTTATCTTCATAAATTATAGTATGCATTTCATTGCCTTTTGTTTATAGCTATTTAAAAAAATTATAGCATATTTGCCATTTGCAGAGCGTATGGCAAAAGGTACACATACTATTTTTTATTGTAGTCTTTGTATTTATTACGTCCGCCGTTATTATTTCCACGGCGTGTACGACTTGAGTTTCTGTTTGAACTACGCCCTCGGTAATTTCCATGCCCACGAGAACGTCCACGGGTAGAACCGTTTCTATCGCCTTGTTTTTCAAGTCTCTCTAGTATTTTAGTCAGTTTCTCAGCAGGAATACCAATATCTGCAGGACCTTTTACGCTTTGTTTATCTAAAAGCATAGATACTAGTTTGTACATAATAGTTTCTTCATCAATATCTTGTTTTAACATATCTAACACTTTATGGGCTTCATCATAAATTTTATGTTCTTCTATTGTTTTGACCATAGTTTTTAATGAGTTTTCTTTTAAATCATTTTTACTTGGAACATAAGCATGTTCCATGGTAGTTCCGACTTTCTTTTTAATTTTTTGAAGTTCTTTAAACTCATGAGGAGTTAAAAGTGTGATAGCTTTACCTTTTGTACCTGCACGACCTGTACGACCGATTCTGTGTACGTAAGATTCAGGATCAAAAGGGATATGATAGTTAAAAACATGGGTAATGTTATTTACATGTATTCCGCGAGCTGCTACGTCTGTTGCTACTAAAACCTTTACAGAGTTCTTTTTAAAACCGCTTATTACCGTTTCGCGTTGACGCTGTTCCATATCTCCGTGAAGACCGTTTGCTAAATATCCTGCATTGCTTAGAACATTACTAAGTCTGTCAACTTCACTTTTCGTACGGCAAAATACTACGCTTTTTCCTGTATTTTCGGCATCCATTAGACGTATGATTGCATCGTCACGTTCACTCTCGTCTATTACGTAATACTCTTGGGAGATATCGGCATTAGTAGTTTCGCCTTTTGTTATAGAGATAAATTCCGGATTTTCTAAAATACGCTCGGCTAAAAGTTTAATAGGCTTAGGCATAGTAGCCGAGAAAAGTAGAGTTTGACGATTTGTCGGAAGATAAGAAAAAATTTCGTTAATATCATCTAAAAATCCCATGTCAAGCATCTCATCAGCTTCATCTAAAATTACCATGCTTGGTGCAAAATCTTCTAGCATATCACGTTTTAAAATATCTAATAAACGTCCCGGTGTCGCAACAACGATTCCTGCACCGCGTTTGATAAGGTCAAGTTGACGTTTGTACGAGCTTCCACCGTATATAGTAGTAGTTCTAACGCCTAAATCCTTACCGTATTTAAATAACTCGTCACTTACCTGAGTTGCAAGTTCACGTGTAGGTGTGATAACTAGAACTTCTACGCCGTTATCTCTTTTCATATTGTTAAGAGCAGGAAGTCCAAAAGCTGCAGTTTTTCCAGTACCTGTATGTGCTTGACCGACCATGTCGCGTCCACTCAGTACAACAGGAATTGCCTGAGCTTGAATTGGGCTTGGAACAGTGAAGCCCGCTTTTTTTACAGAGTTTAAAATCTGTTTTTTAAGACCTAAGTCTTGGAAAGTTAATGTTGGTTGAACTTCTTGTTCAATTGTTTCGTTTTGTGCATTATCTTGCATCATTTACCTTTGTATTAAGGGGATGACGCAAGTGAGCTTAATAAATATAAGCTTCTTAATCTATGGACTAACACCGTCCCCCTAGAAAAAATTTGTTTGGAATTGTATCTAAATTAAACCAAGTTTAAGTTGAAGTGCTGCTAGCTTGCAAATATTTTAAGTATATATTGTGTAAAAAATTCTATTTATTTATAACACTACGGTTTCTTCCCGATTCTTTTGCTCTATATAGAGCTTTGTCTGCTTTTTGTAAAACAGTTTTTAAATCTTCATTTTTATTTAAAGTTGATACACCTATACTTATACTGAATCTTATACTTTTTTCATTTATATTTAACTCAGATGCATATATTTGTTTGCGAAATCTCTCCGCAAATTTATATGCACCTTCAACTGTAGTTTCAGGAAGCATTACAACAAATTCTTCACCTCCTATTCTCGCTACGACATCTATATTTCTAAGCATTTTCATACAAGCAGAAGCAAAATGTTTTATCACTTCATCACCCACGGCGTGCCCGTAGGTATCATTTACACGTTTAAAATGGTCAATATCTATCATTAAAAAACTAAGTTTGGAGTTATACCTGTTTGAACGCTCTATTTCTTGTCGAGCTACTTTTTCAAATTTACGACGGTTTAGAGTCCCCGTTAAAGAATCGGTAAATGCTATTTTTTCAAGTTTTTTATTTTCTTTTTCTCTCTTTTTTAATTCAATCTCATTTTTACTCTCATATAACTGTGTGTACATATCGCCTTTTAAGAGTTTTTGTCTTGTTGTTTCATATGCATCGTACATATAAGCTATTTCGTCTCTGTTCATGTTTATAGGAGAAAGTATAAAAGCCCTTCCTCCGGTTGCTAAATCTTTCATTGCATTTGTTAGTTCATCTATCTGAACTACCGTACTCTTTTTAAATGTATAAAGTATAAAAAGATTTATTGCCAATATACTTGTGTTAAACACCAACCATAAAAGAAAGTTTCTTATGGTTGAATCTATGTTATCGGATATTAATGTTTTTACTTCTGTTAAAAGCGTATCTTCAAAAACTTTTATCTCATTTATATACTTTGTAATTGCTTTAAACCAATTTTCCGAATCGATTGTATCAAAACTTTGTTCTTTTATTTTTTGCTCATAAAACTCGACTCTTTTTGCCGAATTTGAGTTTATCAGAGAGTCAAGGATGTTTTTTTGTTCACTAGAAGCCGTGTAACCAAAAGTAATTAAAGAAGCTTTTTGTACACCCAAAAGTTTAGCAAAAGAGGTATATTCTTTCATAGTTAAATCTTTTTTTTCTATTATGGTCGTACCATATGCTCTTTCTTGTCCCAACGCTTCTTTAAATTGTTGAATAGAGGCAAGGGTTTTAATAGAAGAAGATAAATTATTGTTTAGGTTTAGGGTTGCTATTTTTGGGGTTATATTTAAAATATTTTTTATTATTTGAGAATATATATTTATTCCATCGATTTGAGATATCGTTTTATTATTTATTTTTTGACGAATCTCTTTAAGTGATAAGATATCTTTCTTTAGAGTATCTATATGCGGTTTAATAGTTTTGAGATTATTTATATGGATATTTTTTATTTTTTTTGTTATTTTTAGAACGGCATTGTCAACTAATTTTCTTTGATTGGTTAGTCTATCTTTAAATTTATTATCTGTCGATGTGAGGTATCCGCTGTTTAAACCTCTCTCGATTTGAAGGTTGTGAACCAATTCACTTACATCTGAAGTTATATGTGTAACCTTAGATGTATTTTTCATGTTTAAAAACTCGTTAAAATTTACAAATATAATAATAGTTCCAAAAAGGAGCATCCCTGAGAGAGGAATTATTGCCGATAAGAAGATTCGTTTTGTAAAACTAAATCTGTCGGTAGTGGCTTTAATCAACCTTTGAAGAAGAGTTTTGCTCGACTTTTCTGCTTCAAGTGTCAAACCGCATTGTTTAAAAAACGTAATAGAAGGAATATCTTCTTCAATCACATGATTTAAAATCCATTCCGTAAGATAAATCGTTATATCGTGAGATATGGATTCCGCAGGTAAAGATAAAGTTTGCATTTTTAGTTGTGAGAGTCTTTGAGAAAAATCTCTATGATGAAGTATATGTTTGTCTAAATCTCTACAATTGCAATCTTTTAAATAATCTTCTTCTTTTTTAAAATGTTTGTCTGTACAATCCTCAAGTTCGTTGAAGATATTTTCAATGACATCGATTGTTTCGTTGGCATCTATAGCTTTTGATAATTTTGAGACAATGTGTAAAAGTTGTTTATGGTCGTTATCGAGTGTTTTAATCCCTAAGTTAAGACCTTCGTTCCATTCTATCATGGATGATATTTTAGCATAATATACAAAATTAAATATTAGATTGTATAATATTGATACAAAACAAACAGGAAGTTTTTTGGAAATATATTTTATACTTTTTTTAATCTCCATAGCAGTTATTGTCGTTCTTATATATTTGTTTTTAAAACAAAATACTTCACTTAAAAATATTGAGCTGAATTATGCTGTTTTAAAAACTAAGTATGAACAGGAAATAAAAACTTCACAAGAGAAATTGGATGTGCTTCAATCTGCGAAAGATGAACTCTCCAACGAGTTTAAACTTCTGGCAAATAAGATATTTGAAGATAAAACAAAAAGTTTTGACACGGCTCATCAAAAACAATTTGAGATGATGTTAAAACCTTTTCGTGAACAGATAAGCAACTTCTCGAAGTTAAGTCAAGAACAGTTTAATGAAGAGATAAAAGACAGGCATCTTTTAAAAGATGAACTCAGACGCTTAAAACTTATGAACGAACAATTAAGTCAAGATGCACTAAATCTTACAAATGCACTTAAAGGTAAAAATAAAACTCAGGGTAATTGGGGTGAAATAGTTCTTGAGAGAATACTTGAAGAATCCGGACTTAGAGAGGGTAGCGAGTATGAACTTCAGATGCATCTTAAAAGTGACGCGGGAGATAGATATTTGCCCGATGTAGTTATACATATGCCCGGTGAGCGTGATATTGTAGTTGATTCAAAAGTTTCATTAAATGCATATGAGCGTTTTGTAAGTGAAGAAAATCAAGAGATGAAAAATATTGCTTTAAAAGAGCACATAACATCAATCTCTAAGCATATCAAAGAGCTCAGTTCAAAACAATATGATAAACTAGAAGGTATAAATACACTTGATTATGTACTTTTATTTATGCCTATAGAGGGAGCTTTTTTACTGGCACTTGAACAAGACGGAGAGTTTTTTAAGCGTGCATATGAGAGCAATATACTTGTTGTTTCACCCTCAACTCTTATGGTTACGCTTCGCACGATTGAGCATATTTGGCGTACACAAAGACAAGAAGACAATGCTAAAAAAATAGCATTAGAAGCTGAAGCAATGTATGATAAACTTGTAGGTTTTGTAGAGGAGATGCAAAAAATCGGTTTACAGATAGATAAAACAAAAGAGAGTTACGATACTGCTATGAAAAGACTAAAAAGTGGACGCGGAAATGTTATTAGACGTGCTAAAAACGTAGTAGAACTTGGCTTAAAACCAAAAAAAGCATTAAATGTAAAAAGTGAAGAAGATGAGTAAAAAGTATAATTTTTTCGACAAGACTAAACTAATCCCGAATCTTATAATAGTCATCCCAATGTCTTTGGTATTGGTAGTTAGTTTTTTTATAGGGACATTTTATATAGATAAAGTCGAAGAGTATTTTGAACAAGCCAGAAAAAACTCCATAAGTGAATATATTACAAATAAAAAGAATGAGAGTGAAGTATGGGTAAGCCAGCTAGATTCTTTGTTTAAATATAAAAGCGATACTATAGATTCTTCAATAAAAAAAGAGCTAAAAACCAGAGTAGATTTAGCATACGAGAGTGCAAAACACATATATGAAAAATATAGAAAAACAAACTCTGAGAAAGATATAAAAAACCGTATTAAAGATGCACTATCAAAGATGTACTTTAATGAGAAAAAAAATTATATTTTTATTACGTCTTTTAACGGTAAAAGCGTATTGAGTGGTTCACGAGAATTTGAAAATAAAAATATAATGAACTACAGCGACTCAGACGGAAGAGCTATTGTTCTTGAAGAGATTACAAAAGTAAAAAAGAATAAAGAAGGTTTTATTAAGACAAACTATTATAAAGGCGGAGGCGTAAAAACCATATATGTTAAAGATTTGGGTTTTTACGATTGGTATATAGGTTCGAGTATATTTGATATGCAACAACTCGAACTTGCAAAACAAAATTCACTTGATATCATACGTTCGACTCCTATCCAACAAAACAATTTTTTAGCTATTTATGAAAATAAAAAACCGATATATTTATCACATAAAATGAGGGAGTTATTAGGAAACGAACCTCTTCAAAAAGTAGAAGATAGTTTGAGTAAAAAACCACAGTGGTATGAACAAAATATAAACGGACATATATATTACTCGACATATATAGAGTCGTTTGACTGGCATATTATATATGGGTTTAATATATCGAAGATGAGTAAAAGTGAACTTGAAAAACAAGAAAAGATACAAATTCTTTTAAATAAAGAGGTCGATTTTATAACAAAAATCACAGCTATAATAGTTGTACTGGTCGTATTTTTATCCATAATCTTTTCCCGTACGATTAATAAAATCTTTTTATCGTATCAAGATGAGGTAAAATTAAGACAAAGACAGCTTGAACTTTTAAATGCATCGCTGGAGCAAAAAGTAGCAAGAGAACTTCATAATCTAAGACAAAAAGACAAGATGCTGATTCAACAGTCAAAAATGGCGGATATGGGTGATATGTTAAGTATGATAGCACATCAGTGGAGACAGCCTTTAAATCAGCTTAGTTATATATTTATGAATATAGATTCGGCTTATGAATATAAAGAGTTAAACAAAAAATACTTGGATGAAAAGATTAAAGAAGGGAATCATCTTTTAGAGTTTATGAGTGAAACTATTGATGATTTTAGAGATTATTTTAAACCCGATCAAAAAAAAGAACTAACCAATATAGGCGATGTAGTAAAACGTGGACTAGAGTTAATGAAAAAACCCCTAGAAAATGCTCATATTGAGATAGTACATATCAATAAATGCGAAAAAGATATAGAGATATATGTGAACGAATTCGTTCAAGTTGTTTTAAACCTTGTAAAAAATGCAAAAGATGCACTATTTCAAAACAATATAACAGAGCCTAAAATCAAGATAATAACAAAGTGTAGCCAAAGGGGAACTTTTGTAGAAGTAAGGGATAACGGCGGCGGCATAGATGCAAAAATAATGGATCAAATTTTTGAGCCTTATTTTACAACCAAAGATGCCAAACAAGGTACGGGTCTTGGATTATATATGTCTAAAATGATTGTAGAGGAACATCTAGGCGGTAAAATTATCGTACAGAATATAGATGGGGGTGCTAGTTTTAAAATAGTTCTTTAAATATTTTAATAAATTATTTTTTTGATTATTTATTGTTTTATTTTTTGTAAAATACATAGTATGAAAATCTTAAAAAATAAAATTCTTACGGTTTTATTGTTAATATTTGCTTTTTTTGTAGTTCATGATTATTTTATACAAGAGCATCAGATTGCAAAACACGGCATAATACACGCTGAGCATGATATCTCCGATGGAGATGCACAATCCCATATGCATGAAGCAATTCATAGTATTTGGTCAACAAACTGTGAAGACAATATCGTAATTCAAGAAAAACTTTTAGATTTAAAACCTTCAAACTTATTTTTTAGCATAACCTCAAATATTAGCTTGGTACCGCAAAGACCACCCTCAGTTTAATAATTTTTTTTAATTTATATACACTATTTTAAAAGGTTAAACTATGAAATCAAAACTTTTTTTAGTGTTTTTCTTTAGTATTGGTTTGTATGCACAAAATTTATCTCAAATTTTAGATGCACTGCAAAACTCTAAAAAAACACTCTCAATTAAGCAACAGACATATTCGAATATAGCTCAAAGTGAGCAGTTTATAACTCAAGATGCACCTGAACTTGGCGTTAATTTAACTCAGGCGGATGAAAGTACGGACAGCGGTATGGAGTATTCACTTGGAATATCCCAAAACCTTTCTCACCCATTTTCATCTTTAAACAAAGAAAAAGCTGTAGATTCTTACACAAAAGCATTAAATCAAGAATCAAAACATAAGCTTCATATATTAAGATTAGATATAGCCTCAAAGTATCATTTGGCTTGTATATCAAAAGAGATTACACAAGGGGCCGAACTTCTATTAAAAGAACAAAACGGAAGATTTAATCAGCTTGAATCAGCATATAATTTAGGCGAAATATCTAAAAAAGATCTTCTTTTTAATAAGTTAGATTTGGCAAAACTGCAACAAACACTTATATACTATAAGCGTATGTATTTATCGGAACTCTCTGAAATAAATGAATTAATAGATAATTTAGATGTAGGCGAACTTTCCTGTAATGATTTGGTTCAGATAAGCAGAGATATCAAACTTAAAAATATAGATGAACATGCACAGATAAAAAGTATAACTTACAAGCAAAATTCTGCTAAATCATTTTATGATGTATATAATTCATCTCTAAAAGCACTTACTTACGAACTCTCATACGAAAAAGAACTCGAAGCGACTCGTTACTCGTTTGGAATCAGTTTTCCACTATCTTTTTTAAGTTCTCAAAACCAAAAACAAAAAGCTGAATTCTTACATAAAAACTCGGCTTTATCTGCTCAAAAAGAATCGTTAAGTTCAATACTTGAAAAAACCTCAAACTCCCTTAAAACAAAAGTACAAACACTTTACGATGAGTATATTTTGTTAAATAAAGAAATACTTCCAATGAGTTTGGAGTTAAAAAATCTTTCAAAAACCGCACTTTATGAGGGTGAGGGCAGTATTATGGAGTATCTTGATTCTACCCGTTCTTATACGGAAAATATGTTGCAGATGCTTCAAAGCAAAAAAAATTACTACTATGAGCTTTTTGAGTTATATAAAAAAGCAGATATAGATTTAGGAGAAAATTTATGAAAAAAATATTTATATTATTGGGTATGAGTATCTCTCTTTTTGGATTTAAAATTATAGAGATTTCACAAAAACAACAAGATGATTTAGGGATAAAAGTTCAAAAAACGATTACGGTAGATTCTATAACTCTTGGACCTTACAATGCTAAAGTAACTCTTGATAAAAAAGATATTATATCTATAGGTTCTAATGTAGATGCAGTTGTAAAAGATATATATGTTGCGAAACTAGAGCATGTTAAAAAAGGTCAAAAACTCTTGTCTCTTGAGAGTAACGAGCTTTTAAATCTGCAAGAAAAATATATTAAAGCACTAATAGAGAGTGAAAATATACAAACAAATTATCAAAGAGATGAAAAACTTCAAAAACAGGGAATCATTTCCGATAAAAAGTTTTTGGAATCTCTTGAAAAAAAACAAAGCAGTGATTTGATAGTAAAGCTGAGTGCCAATGAACTTTTATCAAGCGGATTTAGTGTTGATATGCTAAATAGAATTCAGAAAAATCACCAACCGATTATGAAAATAAACATACTTGCTCCAAAAGACGCTCTTATCGATAAAATAGATGTAAACATTGGTGAAAAAGTAGAATCAAATCGTTCTATGTTAAGAATTTTTGCCGATGGAGACAGATATATAGAATTAAGTATTCCCGTTAAAGTCATAGAAAGTATATCTCTTGGAGATAAGTGTGTTTTTGATTCATATATTGCAAAAGTAACTGCAATAGGGAATATAGTAAATGATGAATCCCAATCAGTTAATGTTAGAGCAAAAATACAAAACAGTAAAAATATAATGATAAATAGAGTTTACTCAGCAAATATTGAAAAAAAAGTGAGTAATACTTTAAAAATTAAAAAAACCGCCTTGGTATTTGTAGATAATAAATCATATGTTTTTAAAAAAGTAAAAAACGGTTTTGAGGTTGTTGGAGTAGAGATAATTAAAGAGGGACCTGTTTGTTATGTAGTAAATTCCGGTTTAAAAGCAGGTGATGTGCTGGCAGTCAGTTCAACATCTGCACTCTTAAATGCTATGGAGGATAAAGATGAGTGAGAAGATTATTGATTTTGCACTCTCAAGAAAAGTACTTATACTTTTAATAGCACTGATAGTTTTAATTTTTGGAACAAACTCAATGTTAAAACTTCCTGTAGATGCATACCCCGACGTAGCACCTACACAGGTAAAAATTATTTTAAAATCTTCAGGTATGACGCCTTCAGAAATGGAAGCTCGCGTAATGATTCCCGTTGAGCAAAATATGCAAAGTATTCCAAACCAAAAAATTGTTCGCTCGCTTTCAAAATACGGTCTTTGCGATATTACTATAGATTTTGAAGACGGTGTAGATATATATTGGGCAAGACAACAGGTAGCTCAAAGACTTAGTGAAGTTAAAGATCTCTTACCTGCCAATGTATCGGGTGGATTAGCCCCTATTACTACGCCGCTCGGAGAAGTTTTAATGTTTACCATAGAATCCGATACGCTTGATTTGATGCAAAAAAGAACTTTGCTTGACTGGGTTATAAACAAAAGAATCCGCTCAATTGACGGGGTAGCTGAGGCAAATGCACTCGGAGGATATGTAAAAACATATGAAGTAGTCCCTGATTTTTCTAAAATGAAGTTATACAAAGTAACTATGGAACGTTTAAAAGAGGTTTTAGAGAAAAATAATAAAAATGACGGAGTCGGAAGGTTGTCCATAGGTGAACAAAGTCTTTTTGTACGTTCTGAGGGCAGACTCAAAAATATAAACGATATATCAAACTTAATCGTTAAATACGATAACGGCAGAAATATTAGAGTATCCGATATAGCAAGTGTTCAAATAGGCTCTTTAACCCGTGGAGGTTTTGTTACAAAAGACGGTAAAGAAGAGGCTGTTGAAGGTTTGATTTTATCAAGAAAAGGGGAAGATACTTCAAAAGTTTTAGTAAGGGTAAAAAGTGAACTTGAAAAAATAGAAAAAGATTTGCCAAAAGGTACAAGCCTAAATATATTTTATGATCGCTCAGACTTAGTCTCAAAAGCTATACACACCGTCTCGACTGCACTTATAGAAGCTTTGATTTTAATAGTAATAGTCCTGTTTTTATTTTTAGGAAATTTTGCATCTGCTTTTAGCGTTGCAATAATTCTACCTTTTGCTGCTATGATGACCTTTATTGCTATGAGTTATTTTGGAATAACGGCTAATCTTATGAGTTTGGGCGGTTTGGCAATAGCAATAGGTATGCTTGTAGATGCAGGTGTTGTTATGGTCGAAAACATCAGCGAGCATCTGTATGATGAGGCAAATAAAGACAAGTCTAAATTACAATTGGTTATGGACTCTGCAAAAGAAGTTGCCACTCCTGTTTTTACGGGTATTTTAATAATCATCATAGTTTTCTTACCCTTATTGACACTTGAAGGTTTAGAGGGTAAACTTTTTGTACCCGTTGCATTAAGTATAGTGTTTGCACTTACGTCATCTCTTATTTTAGCGCTTACTTTTATACCTGTCGTGAGTTTTTACATTTTAAAACAAACATCCCATCCAAAAGTTGCACTTATGGTCTTTTTGGAAAATATTTATGAAAAATCTTTAAAATATGCACTCTCGCATCAAAAAATTGTTTTTGCAATAGTCGGTGTTTTATGGATTGCAGCAGTTCTTGCTTATATGCAGGTCGGTAAGACTTTTATGCCTGAACTTGATGAAGGAAACGTCATTATCGGTATAGAGAAAAATCCGTCGATTTCATTGGAAGCCAGCAGGGATATAGATTTAAAAATACAACAAAGTCTTTTAAAAGAAGTACCCGAAGTTATCTCTATTGTTGCACGTGGGGGAAGTGACGAGATAGGACTTGACCCGATGGGGCTTAACGATACGGATACCTTTTTGGTATTAAAGCCAAAAGATGAGTGGCGTGTACCTTCAAATGAGTGGCTTTTAGACGAGTTTAGAAGGGTACTTGATGAATTTGTAGGAATCGAATACGGATTTACTCAACCCATAGCTATGCGCGTATCTGAGATGTTAAGCGGTTCACGCGGAGATATAGTCGTGAATATATACGGTGGAGATACAGTAAAGTTAGAGAGCATAGCAAAAGATGTAGCTAGAATAACAGAGTCTATAAGAGGAAGCAGTGATGTTTATAAAAAAGCTAACGAGGGTGTAACATACTGGGAAGTAGAGTTTAAAGATGAAGCTATGGCAAGATACGGGGTAAGTCGTGATGAACTCTCATCGTACCTTAAAGCCAGCGTGGACGGTGTTGAGGTTGGAATAATACAAGAAGATCTTAGAAGGATACCCCTTATGATTAAGGGTTCTAAAAAACTTCAAACCAGCATGCACGGAAATATCGACTTGCAATATGTACTGGATAACGGAAACAGTGTCGAAGTAAATGAACTAGTAAATTTTAAAATGACCGGTGGACCGGTTCAAATCGACCATGAGGACGGTATGAGAAAAAGTTTAGTTCAGACAAATGTTATCGGGCGTGACTTAGTAGGTTTTGTGGATGAACTAAGAAATAAAATAGAATCTTCCATCAAATTGCCTCAGGGGTATTTTATAGAGTATGCAGGTGAGTATCAAAACCAACAGCGTGCTTCAAAAAGATTGTCTATAATTGTTCCTATCAGTATCGGCTTAGTTTTTATACTGCTCCTTTTGACTTTTAAATCAAGTCTTCAGGCATTTTTGGTTTTACTAAATATACCTTTTGCTTTAATAGGCGGTGTGTTTGGACTTTACCTGACGGGGGAATATCTGAGTGTACCTGCATCTGTGGGATTTATTGCCCTAATGGGTATAGCCGTATTAAACGGGGTTGTGATGCTAAACTATTTTAACTATTTAAAAGAGAGTGTAAAAGATTCGTTAGAGGTGGTAACCTTAGGTTCTATTAGAAGATTGCGTCCCGTACTAATGACTGCATCCATAGCAGCACTTGGACTTATACCTATGCTTTTTGCAACGGGTCCGGGTTCGGAGATACAAAAACCTCTTGCTATAGTGATAATAAACGGTTTAGTTTCATCTACGTTTTTAACTCTGATACTTCTGCCTATTTTGTATCATAAATTTATTTTAAAATCAGACCATAAATGATTCTTAATTTAAAAAATTAATTCTAAAGGAAAATTATTATCCTTTAGAATTATATGTTACAATATCCTTACCATAAAAATAAGGAGAAAAAAATGGCAAAAGTTATAAATCAATTAAAACAATTACAGGCAGATGCTAATGCATTATATATAAAAATACATAACTATCATTGGAATGTTAAAGGAATGGATTTTGTTCCGGTACATTTAAAAACCGAAGAGATATATACTAATATGTCCACACTTTACGATGATGCTGCCGAGCGTGTTATCCAACTTGGAGGTAAACCATACCTTACTATGAGTGACCTTGCAAAAGCTACCAAAATAAAAGAGGAAAAGAAAGATACTTTTAGATCAAAAGAAGTTGTGAAAAGTATTATTACAGATTACGAGTATCTTTTAAAACTTTTTTCAAAAATTAGTGACGAAGCTGATAAAGCGGCTGATAAAACAACTGCTACATTTGCAGATGACAATATTGCAGCTCTTGAAAAAGAGTTATGGATGTTAGGTTCAATGTTGAAATAATATAAACTTAAAATTTATAAATATTAAGTTTATATCCGCTTCCGCTGATATTGTCTATCGCTCCTTTTGGGACTTTTTTCCTAATCCCTCTAACAAGGGAGCGAATAGCATCTTGACTCATCCCTTCATATGGCCAGATTGCATTCTCTATTTCTTCATAAGTTACTACTCGACTATGATGATGGGCTAAAAGGTCTAAAAACAGTGTCTCGTTTTTTGTTAGTTTTATCTGTTTTTCATCTTCGATGATTATTTTTTCATACGCATTATAATAACAACTCTCGCTAAGGGGCAGATTGAACTTACTTTTATCTTTGATAAGCACCATAGATTTCTCCAGTGCATCTAAGAGTTTTTCTTTTGTTATAGGTTTAATTATATATTTAACAAGTTGTAATTCGACTGCCTGCATCAAATACTCTACATCAGAGTGAGCCGTAGCTACTATGATTTGTACATTTCTATCGTGTGTACGGATATAACTTGCCATATCAAGACCGTTTAATTTGGGCATAGATATATCGGTAATGATTATGTCGGGTTTTTCTTGTTTATATATTTTTATAGCCTCTTTACCGTCTTTTGCCTCTAGTACTTTTTTTGAAATTCTGCTTAAATACTCAAGAGCACTTTTACGAACTACTTCATCGTCTTCAACATACAAAATAGTAAAATTTTTAAGAATATCTATCATTAGTTAACTCCCATTAGGGTATTATACAAGAATCGAAAAAACAAAGTACACAATTATAAAAGGAGCTTGTAAATATGTTTCATTCACCGGATATTGCCAAACTGATTTTAAGAATAAGTGTAGGTGTTTTAATGCTTTTTCACGGTTTTGAAAAAATTATAAACGGTATCAGCGGAGTCAGATATCTAACTACAAATGCGGGTTTGCCTGAATTTTTTGCTTATGGCGTATTTGTCGGTGAGCTTGTATTTCCTGTTTTAATTATTTTGGGTTTATATGCAAGAGTAGCTTCTTTAGGACTTGCCTTTACAATGTTGATGGCTATATTTTTAGCTCACGGTTCATCTTTATTTGAGCTCGGAAAACACGGAGCACCAGTAATTGAATTACCGCTTTTATATCTGCTTATGTCTATAGTTATATTTTTACTTGGAAGCGGAAAATACGCAGTTAATTCCAAGTAAACTTAGAGGTGTTTAACTTTTATCTTTGAGTTTAGGCTCCAACCGATTAAAATCATAATAACAATAACTGCAGTAGCGGGCAGTATAGAATATATATATCCTACATATGCCAACCATAAAAGTATAGCCCCTAAAGGGGTCGGTACACCCGTAAAATAGTTTTCTACTTCACCTGCATCTGCATTTATATTAAAGTATATAAGTCTTCTTAATCCCGATATGACATAGTAGATGCTAACAATACCTGCAAGTAAAAGTAAATAACCCATATCAGCAGGGGAATATACGGCTTCAAATATTAAAAATACCGGAACTAGTACAAAACTTAAAAAGTCCGCAAAACTGTCGAGTTGGATTCCAAACTCATTTGAGAGGCCGTATTTTCTAGCTATCTTTCCGTCAAATATATCAAATGCTCCACCTATCCAAGCAAATATTATAGCTACGAAAAAGTTGTGTTGGGATATGCAATATACAGCTAATAATCCAGCAGTTATATTTACGAACGTAAACATATTTGCAAGATTAAACTGAGATGAAGACGTAAAAAGAAATTTCATTAACTAGCCTCTGTTGTGGTGGAAATATTTTTTAAAATTATAACAAAAGATGTTTAAATTATTAATATATTTTTTCTTGATAAAAATTATCATTATTAAGTTATTTATAAGATGAAAATCATTATCATTTTCATATCAAAATGTTTTTGGGGAATAAATTGAAAAATTTTTATAAAATATTACTTTTAACACAAGTAACCTTTTTTACGCTTTTAAACGGAGCCGATAACGATGAAAAAAAAAGTGTCGAAAAAATACACTCTGTTAGACAGACTATAGATGAAGGTAGTAAGGTAGAACAAAAAGAAGTTTCGGCTGTTGAAGCTTTTAAAAGTATATTTAGCGATGCAAAGGTTATCGGTCAAATTAGAACAGTTTCGGCTTGGTATAGCAATAAGGAAAAGGGTGTAAGTGATACTTATGCTACGGCGATAGGTGGAGCACTAAAGTATGAACTCGCTTCTTTAAACGGCTTTAACGCGGCTTTTGGTGTTTTGATATCAAATGATGTAGATTGGGCTACAGGAGAAATGCAAAAACATAATACGGAGTTATCGTCTTCAACCGGTAATTATGTAGTTGCCAGTGAAGCGTATATAAACTATAAAAATGAAGGTTTTAATTTTCGTGCAGGTCGTCAACTTATAGATACGCCGTTGGCCGACAGTGACGATATTAGAATGATTTCAAATACTTTTGAAGGTTATACTTTAACTTATAAAAAATCAGACTTTACGTTTTATGCAGCAAAATACGGAAAATGGCAAGGTGTAGATGCAGGTTTGGATGATGGTTGGCAAAAACTAGGTACGCACGGTATAAATATCGGCGGGATATCTTATACTAACTCTGAAAAATATTTTAATACTTGGTATTACAATATGACAGGTTTAACCAATGCAGTATATATCGACGGCGGATTTGATTTTGACATATCAAAAGAGCTTTATATCCATGTGGATGCTCAGTACCTTAGAGAAAAAGAGATAGATAACAGCGGTATAGAAGCGACTGTTTACGGTGCTTATATAGGTGCATTTATAGATAAGTTCGGTATTAACTTGGGCTATAATAAAGCACATGAACATAAAGATAAAGAGAGCTTTTCAGGCTTAGGCGGCGGTTCATTATATACAAGTATGGACACCATGATAATAGATGAAATAGCAATAGACAGAGATGCCGAGGCTGTTGTGATGGGTACTACTTATACTTTAAGTAAATTAAAAATGCTGTATTCTATAGGAATTTTTACGGGTGAGAAAAACTCGCTAGGGGTAAAAGAAAGAATACAAGAACAAGATATGGGTTTTGAATATAGCTACGACGAAGATTTTGCACTTACGGGCTTATACGTAATATCCAGAGACTTGGAAAATAAGGTCAAAACATCATATGATTGGGATAGATTCCAGATGATGTTTACATATCAGTTCTAAAAAGATTATATGAAATATTTAATACTGCTATTTTTATTTACTACACTTCTTCTCTCTTCAACCAGAACAAAAGTTCTTATGGGAACTTTTGCATCTATAAGTTTGGAGAAAAACCCCCAGCTTATAGAAGAGGGGTTTGAAATAATTAAAGATGTAGAAAATTCTCTCTCTACATATAAACCTAAAAGTACAGTACAAACATTAAATAAAGACAGATACGTAAAACTTGATCTATACACATATGAAGTTTTAAAGCTTTGTCAAAAATATTATGAAAAAACAGATGGATACTTTAATGTAGCAATAGGAAATATAAGTAAACAACTCTACAGATTTGGAGAAAATAGAACTTATATTCCGCATCCTAAAGTTCTAAAATCTACACTTACAAGTTTTAGAGATATTAAATTTAATAGTTATGAAGCAAGCTTAGAAGCCAAAATAAAACTAGATTTTGGCGGTATGGGTAAAGGATATGCAGTTGATAAGGTAAAGGAATATTATTTGAAAAATAATATAAAAAAAGCACAAATATCTCTTAGTGGGGATATTGCGTGTATAGGTAGATGCAAAGTCGGAGTGCAGAACCCTTTTAAAGAAAACTCTAGTATTTTTAAAATCAATACAAAGCAAAATATTAGTTCTATTAGTACAAGCGGGACATATAACAGATATGTAAAAAATCAAAAAAACACTCATTTAATAGACCCATACTCCAAAAAACCTCAGGTATCGTTTAGTTCTATCACACTTGTATCTTCTTTGCCAAATGCAGATATAGATGCTTATGCTACGGCAGCTTCAGTTATGCCGTTTTCAAAAAGCATAAAGTTTTTAGACTCACTTCCGTTGGCATATATAATAGTTACAGCTACAAAAGAGATATTAATTAGTAAAAACTATATGCAATATTTTGACTTATCTATATCTGAGAATGTCAAATATAATCAGAACAGATATATATATTATGAGTGAGTAAAAGCTTACAAAACTAATAAGCTTTAAATAAGAAAAAATAAAAAATCCCTTTACTATAAATAGTGAAGAAGTAAGTTCAAACACTGCACTTATAAAAAGTACAACAGTAAGATGTTTAGTTTGATTTTTATACTTTGTAAAGATTAAAAAATGTAAAAGAACCATGCTAAATAAGGCAAATACAAATATATGGGGAAGATTTACTTTTAAAATTCCAATGATTGTTTTATCTACGTAGTACTCATATATATTACTTGGAGAAAAACCTATTTTTGTACTGAAAATAACCATCGCACTAAATAAAAGCAAAGTATTAAATGCTAAAAAATATAAGATGAAGATTTTGTATGAATTATGCAAAATAAAGCTTGTATATTGAGCTAAAAGATATATAAAGAGACAGTAGATGCCATATAACAAATGTTGTAAAATATATATATACAAAAGAGGGTATGTAAAAGTACGTGATAGCTATGCTTATTAAAGATATAAGTGCACAGATAAGATTTGCATTTGAAATCACTAAAGTGAGTTTTGTATTTTTATGTATGCGAATATAAATAGCACTAAGTATTAGCAAAATCATCATAATAAAAAATATTTCCATATGCCAATACTCTAAAAAAACACTCGTCTGCATCGGATCTATATATTCGTCTTCATTACCTAAAAAACTATTTAATATATCTTTTGGAAAAAAACCTATAGAATGGTTTTTCACAAATATATCAACAAATAGATAAATTAGCGTAAAGGATAATAAAGCACTCAGTAGAGGCTTAAAGTTTTCATCTTCGTTAAGTTCTTTAACTACTAAAAATTTCATTAGAACTCTTTTAGTTTAATATCATAAAGAGCTAAAGCGACTCTTGCCGAGTTTGTGATACTTTTTGCACTTAAAGTAGCTCCCGTTATGGTAGGTATATTTTTCCCGACTTCTAAAAGTTTGGAATTTGGAGTATTTATAAACTCATTTTTCCATTTTTTAGACGGTAGGTAATCTAGTGGTTCGTTAAAAGCTATTATCTCTATCTCTTTTAGCGTGCCGTTTACATCAATCATATATAAAACGACTCCGTTTTTTGAGCGTATTTTTTTGCTGATTAGTACACCGTAACCAATTGTTTTAGAATCTTTTTTAGCAAAATATACTTGAAAAATTTTAGATTTTATTTTTGTCTTTGCTATTTTTTGAACTTTTTTAAATTCATTGTTTTTAAGAAGAATTGTCTTTTTTGAGATCTTACAATCTTCTCCGAATGTAGCATTCATCGCCTCATCTATGCTTGTAAGTACCTTTGCATCTATAAATATACTTAATATAGTTATAAGTAGGATTATTTTCATTATATATATCTTTTTAATATTTTTATATTGAAATTCTATATCAATATTTTTCCTTTGTCAACAGTAATGATATTCATTATTAAAATCTTAATAATGAACATTGTCATAAAAATGTCATAAGTGCTTCTTTGATATGATACCGATAATAATTATCAATATGAAGGGATAAATAATGAAATTAAAAAAAGAGATATTAGGCTCGATTGTTTTGGCAACGGTTTTAACATTTTCTACAGCGGGATGTGGAGGAAGTGATGGTTCAACAGTAGTCGTGCAGGATACTTCAAGTGTATCAGCAACCAATAAAACGGCTGCTTTAACAACATATGCTGATATAGCTTTAGCTAACTATACGGATGCATTAACAGATGCACAGGCTTTAAATGTTGCAATAGATACATTTGTAGCTACACCGAATACTGCTAATCTTACAGCAGTTAAAGAAGCTTGGAAAACGGCTCGTATATCTTACGGAACTACGGAGATATTTAGACTATCAAACGGTCCTATAGATGCAGAAGAAGGTTTTGCGGCAAGTTGGGGTGCACCCGAGGGGCAGTTAAACGCATGGCCGTTAGATGAAAACATGATTGATTATACAACAGATGCAGACGGTAATACTACTAGCGGAAACATTATAGATACGGCAGGAAACTTTACACCTAGCGGCAGTGAGGCTACAACCGTAGATGCAACTACTATTACAAAAAGTGTTCTCGCAGCTTTAAATGAAAACGGCGGAGATGCGAACGTAGCTACGGGTTATCACGCAATAGAATTTTTACTTTGGGGACAAGATCAGGATTATAATGACTTTATAGCAGATACAGTAACAAACGGTGCTACAACGGCAGGTCAAAGACCACTTACGGACTATACTGACGGTTCGCCTGAAGCTAGCCGAAGAGCAGATTATTTAGTAGCTGCATCGGAGTTGATTGTAGATGATTTAACAGATATGGTAGATGCATGGACGGCAGGCAGCGGGTCTTATCGCGAAGCATTTTTAGGCGGGGGTACTAATGCTATAGAGACTGATGCAGCATTAAAACAGGTTTTTGCAGGTATGGGTACTTTTATAAAAAGTGAACTTGCAAACGAGCGTATGGCTGTAGCGATACTTACACCTAGCGAAGAAGATGAGCACTCTTGTTTTTCTGATAATACTCATGTTGACGTGGATAAAAATTATCAAGGTTTTGTAAATGTTTTAAAAGGCGAATATAAAGGTGCATCTAAAGGTACCGGATTTTATTCTCTTTTAAGCGACGATACAAAAGAAGCTATAGATACATTGCTAACAGATATAGATTCAAGAGTTACAGCTATGAACTTAGCAGTATCGAGTGAGCATTTTGATTATCAAATCAAAGACGGAAGTTCAAATAAAGCAAATTTGACAAATGCTAAAAATAAGTTAAGAAACCTTGGGGACACTATGGTTGACGTAGCTCGTGAGTTTGGAATATCATTGACTTCAAGTGATGTAACAGATCCGGACGAGACGGATATTTAGTAAAAGTCGTAATGATGGATATTAAACATACACTATCCGCAACATTGGCAATCTTTTTGATTGCCGGTTGTAGCTCAGATAAACCCAAAGAGATACAAAAAGAAAATAAATCTTCCGTAGCTCAATTTACAAAAAATACTACAAACAAAGCTTTTAGTCAATCCTTTGATTTTAAAACTAACGAAGAGATTGATATGCATATACTCGGAAAAAGTTTTTTTAGAATTCCTTGGGTGGAAGCTCCATCCGCTACAACGGCTCGTGATGGACTTGGACCACTTTTTTCCGCAAATACCTGCATACATTGTCATCCAAATAACGGAGCAGGACTAGCCATCGATAAAAGCGGAGATATTACACGCTCTTTGGTTATGCGTCTTTCAATTTCTAATACAAAAAATATTAATAATAACTTAATAGCGACAAAAGGTTTCATCCCTGAGCCTACATACGGCGGACAGCTCAGTTTAAACGGTACGAGTGACGTAAAATTTGAAGGAAATATCAATGTCTCATACAAGACTACAGATGCAAAGTATGCCGACGGTGAAAAGTATTCACTTCAAACTCCGACATATACACTCTCAAAATTGCAGTACGGTCCGCTTCATAAAGATGCAAATATAGCAGGACATATAGCTTTGGCTTTAATTGGTCTTGGTGCTATTGAATCTATAGATGCAAACGATATCTTGGCAAACGAAGATATAAATGATAAAGACAAAGACGGCATCAGCGGTAAGGCAAACTGGGTTTATAATCCTGAGACAAACATTACTGAGCTTGGTCGTTTCACATGGAAGGCCGCAGCGGCAAGTGTTGTGCATCAAAGTGCTAATGCCGCACATAACGATATGGGACTCAGTAATCCTCTTTATCCAAAACACAACTGCAGTGATGCTCAAATAGATTGTCAAAAAGCTCTTGAGGGTCGTCACGATTTTGATTTGCCAAAAGAGAGGTTGGATGCTATTGCGTATTATTTAAAAACCTTGAAAATCCCGTCTCAGAGAAAAAGTAAAAACTTTAAAAAAGGTGAAAAAATCTTTAATTCACTTGGATGCGTTAAGTGTCACGTAGAGAGCTTTGAAACAGCCGAGGGTGTAAAAATAAAACCATATAGCGACTTTTTACTTCATGATATGGGAGATGCGCTGAGTGACGGGCATACAATATTTAAAGCAAAAGCGAATGAGTTTAGAACACCGCCTCTATGGGGTCTTGGACTTTATAAAAAGGTAAGCGGTGAAGTAGCACTTTTGCATGACGGAAGAGCCAGAAGTGTTGAAGAAGCGATTCTTTGGCACGGCGGTGAAGCTAAAAAGCACTCAGATGCTTTTAAAGAATTGTCTCATAAAGACAGAGAATATTTAGTGGAGTTTTTAAATGCTATTTAACAATTTAAAAATATTTTTAATTCTGGTTATTTCACTCATGTTTATAGCTTGCGGTGACGAAAATAACTACGATGGGCAAAACGGTTTACTAAGTGCAAATGCATCTGCGCAGAGTATAGATGCAGCCATAGGAAGTATATATGATGAGGTTATATACAAAGATGCAAATGCAACATATGAGCAGTCATTAAACCTGCTTGCATCTATAGAGGATTTAAACTCGACAAAGAGTGAGGCTGATTTGATAGAAGCTCAAAATGGGTTTAAACAACTTGTACTTTTTTATAAAAGAGTTGAAGCCGTATATGTAGCCGGATACAATGATGACAATATGCGTGATATTGCAGATTTTTATATTGAGCATTATATAAAAGGTTCAAAGTCTCAAGACACCGCAGGTGATTTAGAAGAGGTTTTTTCAGGAACTAAAACTCTTGTATCAAACTCCCTAAAAGGTATAACGGCACTTGAATATACGCTCTTTGGAGATAAAGAAGACAGTTCTACTCTAATAGCTAAAATGAATCAAAATAGACTAGATGCAGCCCTGCTTATGATAAACAAAATCTCATCCCATCTGCTTGAGATAAAAGAGTATTATGAATCTACAAGCGAGTTTACAACAAGCTCTGAAGATTCGGTAAGTGCACTTCTAAACGTACTTGTTCAGCAAGCTCTTAATCTAAGAGAGATCAGAATAGGTGAAGCCGCCGGACTTGTAGTTAAGTATGCAGATGACCCTTCTGCAGATAGGCTTGAGTATTACTACAGTTCTTATTCGCTTGAAGCGATAAAAGAGATTTTAAATACCTATAAAAAAGTTATACAAAACGGTTTGGAGAGTATTGCAGAGCTTGGCAGTTCTAGTAGTGAGCTTAAAGCAGTGTCCGATGCTATAAATGAAGCTTTGTCTATTTGTGATTCTTACAGCTCCACATTAGAGAACGAGCTTACAAGTCAAAAAACGACAAATCTTTTTGAATCAGTCAGAACGATACAAAATAATTACACGGCTTTAATCACGGGACTTAATTTTGAGCAAGATATTTTAGAGGCTGATGGAGATTAGAGATGGAATATTTTGGTATTGAGTATTTTTTGACAAGTAGCAGCCGGGTATATTGGTTTTATCTTTTGAGTGCTTTGCTTATATCTGTTTTATTTGTGTTTCTTAACCCAAAATACTCTTATGTTTTCAGTAAAAACATTTGGTGGCATAAGAGTGCAAAAAATGATTATAAATATTTTGTCGTCATATCGTTTTTAAAGATCGTTTTATTGCTCCCGATACTCTCGTATATCGTAAGTTCCAAAGATGTAAGTCTTAGTGTAACTCTGCTTTTAGAAGAGAGTTTTGGATACTTTGAAAAAACATCTTATTCAAAAGAGTTGATAGTAGTTTTTTATACATTTACTCTTTTTATAGTGGGAGATTTTACAAGGTACTGGCTACATAGGTTTTTACATACTGTGCCGTATTTATGGAGACTGCATCAGGTGCATCATAGTGCCGAGGTATTAAACCCTTTGACATTTTACAGGGTCCATCCACTGGAGAATCTTCTGTTTGGGCTTAGGTACGCGCTAAGTGCAGGGCTTGTGAGTGGAGTGTTTATATACTTTTTTGGTGCATCTATAGGTATCGTAGAGATAGCAGGTGCAAATATATTCGTATTTATATCTGGGCTTATCGGAGCAAATCTCAGACATTCGCATCTACCTCTAAAGTTTGGAGTGTTTGAAAAGCTACTTGTGTCCCCACATATGCATCAGATGCATCACAGCACAAAATATACGGATAAAAATTTCGGAGGGATCCTTTCAATCTGGGATTATATGTTTAACTCATTTGCTACTTCTGAAAAAGATGATGTACTTGAGTTTGGTTTAAAAAATAAAAAAATTCACAACGGCATATTAGAGATGATATTAGAGCCGTTTTATAGGAGATAAAATGAAAAAGATTATTGTAAGTGTAGTAGCGTGTAGCAGTTTGGTACTTGGTGCTTCAAATGAAGAACTTTCATATGAGATAGAGCTTTTAAAACAAGAGATGAAGCAGATGAAACAAGAACAGTCTCAAACAAACGATTCAATCTTGGAAGAGGTAGTAAACATGAGTGGAAGTTCCGCTTCAAAGTATGAAAGTTTTAGCTCTTTAGGTGAGGGTGCTTCTAAAGTTTACCATACAAATAACAGCGTATCTATAGGCGGTTACGGTGAATATAAATTTAAAAAATATGATGATTATAAAAACTCAACATCATCTACATATAACGATAATAAAAATAAAGGTGAGTTCAATATAGTCAGATTTGTACCATATATAGGTTTTAAGTTTAACGACTGGATTGTTATGAATACTGAGATTGAGTTTGAAGACGGAGGGGCAAGAAGTGACGGCACAAAAAATTACAAGTATGCAATAGTCGAGTTCTCGTATCTTGATTTTTTAATAAGTGAGAGTTTTGCCATTCGTGTAGGGCATATACTTACTCCGTTTGGACTAGTGAATCTTAATCATGAACCGACTTCATACCTGACAAGTGACAGACCTGCTGTTGAGACTTACATTATTCCTTCAACTTGGCATACAAACGGAATTTTATCTCACGGTAAGATAGATGAATTTGAATATTATGCAGGTTTTATAACGTCTCCGGACTCGGATGCTTTTGGAGATGCCGAGGGAAGATTTATCCAACAAGGTCGTTTGGGTGCGAAACAATATACGGACAGCTACTCATTCGTAGCACGCGGAACTTATAATTTTGGAGATGGCTTAAATATGGGTGCTTCTTTTATGTACGGTCAGAGTGAGGGAAGTGACTCAAAAGTAGATGTAACTATGACTATGGCTGAGGTTCATGCTACGTATAAAAATCATGGATTTGATATTCAAGCACTTGCTACATTTGGGAAACTCGGAGGTGACGTGTCTAATTTGCCGACTGCTACGGATGTAAATATAGCAGACAGCGTAAACGGTCAGTATTTAACCGTAGGTTATGATATTTTATCAATGTTAGAGATGAGTCATAAAGGTTACTTGGTAGCAGAGATAGAAAGACTTGATATGGATGCAAATTCTCAAACAACTTATGTTGATAACAATAGATTTTTTGAATATACGGTTGGTTTTGCTTACTTTCCAGATTCTAAAATTGCACTAAAAGCAGACTATAAACTTAGAGACTACGGCTCAAATGCAAAGTTTTCAGATGAGAACTCATTTACGTTAAGTGCCGGGTTTATCTTTTAAAAGGAAAAATGATGAAAGTTTTATTGAGTTTGGCAACAGCAGGTTTATTTTTATTCAGCGGATGCGGGAGTGATGGAGGTTCTTCTGGATTCATACAAACGCAACTTACAAAAGAGGAATTGGGTAAGCAGCTCTTTAACGATAAAAACATTTCTCTAACAAGAAATACCTCTTGTGCAACTTGTCATGACCCTGAACACGGATTTGCAGATGCAAGGTTTAGTGAAGATGGAGCCGATCAAAACATATTTGTCCACGGTGCTTTTTCAGTCGGTGATGACGGTGTAAGTTTAGGTGGTAGAAATGCCCCTACTGCTGCATATGCACAGTTCTCTCCTGAGTTTCATAAACAAGAAGACGGCTCGTATAAAGGCGGGCAGTTTCATGACGGTCGTGCAGCTACACTAAAAATACAAGCTATGGGACCTCCGCTTGACGGGGCTGAGATGCAGATGGCAGATAAAAATGCAGTAGTAGATAGATTAAAAGAGAATACTGAGTATGTAAAAGCATTTGAAAACCTTTACGGTTCAGATATTTTCGATGATATAGATGCAAGTTACGAGGCTATGGCTGAGGCTATTGCAAAGTTTGAAAAAACAGAGGAATTCGCACCGTTTGATTCTAAATATGATAAGCTTAGAGAGTGTTTGGACAGCGGAGAGAGTGATAGTGTTTGTGAAGAAGAGGGTGGATGGAGCAATGCGGAATTGGCAGGTCGTGCCTTGTTTTTCTCGACAAATGCAAACTGTTTTTCATGTCATGCGGAAAATGCTTCAACAACTTCGGCAACAGAGAGGACAAAAGAGCTTTTTACAAACTTTGAATATGAAAATATCGGTACACCAAGAAATGTTGATGCTATGGATGCAAGAGCTGCACTTAATCTTCAAGATGCAAATGCAACATTTAGAGGACTCGGCGGTACGGTAGAAGCTACAGATGCAAACTACACGGCACACTTGGGTAAAACAAAAGTGCCTACACTTAGAAATGTAGCAGTAACAGGACCATATATGAATAACGGCGTATTTGCAAAACTTCGAACGGTTTTAGAATTTTACGATCATATGATGGGTAAGGGTGATCATGCAATTAACCCTGAAACAAACCAAATTTGGGGTTCTAATGATAATAATGCAACTATAAACCATGACTTATTGGACAATGGACAATCTTTGAGTGATACAAAAATAAGAAACCTAGAAGCATTTTTACGCACACTTACGGATGAAAGATATGAACATCTACTGCCTGAACTTGCTCCTGTTGGAGAGTTAGGAAACTAAGATGCTATACATAAATGCTAAAAATAGAGAAAAATTATCTGTATTTCGCAATGTTATATACAACCATTTAAAACAAAACAAACTTAGGTATTCCGACCAAAGGGAGAGGGTTTTAAAGATTTTACATGAACAATCTTACCCCGTAAGTGTAGAGTATTTGGTTAACAAACTAAATGAAAACTCTTCCAATGTAGGTTATGCAACGGTATCTAGACATATTAAGTTTTTTGATGAACTTGATATGCTGATAATAGTAAATAAAATTCCAAAAGGGTATTTGTTAAAAAAAGATATAGATTGCGATTATGTTGAAGTAATTAGCACTATCATATAAATATATTGATAACGATTGTCAATATTAAGTGTCTTTTAATAGATTTTTTCTTATACTTTCGATAGTTTTGAGTTTGATAATAAATATCATTTATATCTGAGTTTAAAAAGGAAAAAACATGAAAAACAATATTTTTTTAACTATATCAATCTTTGTAGCAGTAACACTTGCACACGGTGCACTGGTTATACCGTTTTAATTTTATATTTTAATCTATCTCAAAATATTTGGATTGGTAATTGATAAACATAAAAGTTGTTTTTATAGTTGTTTTTGTAGTTGTTTCTATTGTTCATATACTTTTAGTAGTAAATTTTGCTACACAGAATCAAAAAATAGCAACAAAAAAAGAAACAGTACAAAAACTTGATTTGCGTAATGTTACTGTAGCACCGAAGCCAAAACCAAAACCAAAAATCAAGCCGAAGCCAAAACCAAAACCGAAGCCTAAGCCCAAACCGGAACCAAAACCTGTTGTAAAACCTGAAGTAATTCCCGAACCCGAGATAGTTCAAGAACCTGAACTTGAAATAATTCCGGAACCCGAACCGGTTAAAGAAGAACCGAAATTATCGGCGACAGAAATTGAGATAATCGAGTCGCAGTATATTACGGAAGTAAAAATGGCGATAGAAAAAAAGAAATATTATCCCAAAAAAGCAAAAAGATTAAAGCGTGAGGGTACTGTAAAAATAAAATTTACTATTTTAAAAGACGGTTCAATAAAAGATATAACCCTGCAAGAAGCGTCTAGATATAAAAGACTAAATAAGGGAGCTTTAAAAACGCTAAATAGTATTGAAAAATTTAATCCTATTCCCGATGAGCTGGAAAAAAACAGTTGGGAAATAGTAGTGCCTATAGAATACAGGCTGAGATAAATAAAGGAGAAAAAATGAATCTAATGGATTACATACAACAAGGCGGAGTTATAGTTTATATTTTGATAGCACTGAATATTATAGGTTTTACTACTATGCTGGTAAAGTTTATTCAAATAATAATGACTAAACGTTATAAGGCAGTACTCCTTGAAGAGGTAATTGCGGATATTAAGGAAAAGGAAGTACCTTTAAAAGATGAACACATCATAGTCGAACTCATTAAAGATGAGATGTCTAAAAAACTTTATACGGTAGAGAGTGGACTTGGAACAGTTAAAATTATAGCTTCCATATCCCCTTTACTAGGGCTTCTTGGAACGGTAACGGGTGTTCTTTTGGCATTTGAAGCGATTTCAAAAAGCGGTATGGGTGATCCATCTGTTTTTGCGGGAGGTATCTCTATGGCACTTATTACGACTGTAGCAGGTTTAATCGTAGCTATTCCTCACTACATAGGATATAACTATTTAATCGGGATGCTTGATGGTTTAGAAGCAACAGTTACCAGCGAAATTCTCCCTGCTGTATATAAGAAGTAAATTATGCGTCGTCGTGAACCATTATCTCCGGATATGACACCACTTGTAGATGTTGTTTTTTTACTTTTGATTTTCTTTTTGGTAAGTACTGCATTTAAAAAAGATCAATTGGCACTGCTTTTAAATCTTCCATCTAGTGAAGCACCTGTAGAGATGGTAAAAAAAGAGGAAGTAAATATCGAACTCTCAAGTGAAAAAATAGCCCTAAAAGGTAAAGAGATTACATTTGAGCAACTAGATACGTCTCTCTCTCGGGTTAAAAATAAAAAAAGTCCTATAAACGTACGTATAGACAAGGAAGTTCGTTATGAGCGTATTATAAAGTTATTTGATTTGTTGAAAAAGTATGACTTGAATAATCTTGCTTTGATTAACGAATCTGCCAAATGAAAACTTAGAAGTAGGAGACTAAGATGCTATATATAAATACTAAAAATAGAGAAAAATTATCTGTCTTTAGAAATGTTATATATAATCATCTCAAACAAAATAAACTTAGATATTCCGACCAGAGGGAGAAAGTTTTAAAGATTTTACATGAACAGTCCTATCCTGTCAGTATAGAGTATTTGGTCAATAAACTGAATGAAAATTCATCTAATATAGGTTATGCAACCGTATCGAGGCATATTAAATTTTTTCAAGAACTCGATATGTTGATAATAGTAAATAAAATTCCAAAAGGTTACTTACTAAAAAAAGATATAGATTGTGATGATGTTGAAGTTATCAGTGTAAAAAGATAGTATCTTAGGAAGATATTTAGTGAAATTTTTTAATTTACTTAAAATTACATATAATATGAAAGCAATATAATGCATCGGAGAGTAAACATGAAAGACTTGACTAACCTTTTTGACGATTTAAAGTTGCTTTATTATGAATACGACATATATCAAAATAAGTTTATTAAAGATACCCAATATGATAAAGATACGGTTTATAATGACTTTATAAAGCTAACACATGAACTCTCTAAAAACGGTATAGAGTTTTTTATAGATGAAAATTCAGATGTAGTTATTTCAAAAAAAACCGGTATATTGAGGCGTATAGGTCAACAAGTAGAAAATTTAAAATATAGAGTAAGAAACTCCGATAAAAATATTTTTATTTTAAATGACCAGTCTGTTAAATATGCTAAAAATATCCCTCTTATAAAAACTACTACTCTTAAAAGTAAACTATCCTTGGATATATACGATGCAATTATCTTTACTTCAAAAAACGGTGTGAAACATCTAAATTCCATGACAAATAAATGGAAAAATATTTCAACCTATGCAATATCTACACAAACTGCAAAAGAGGTTAAAAAATTAGGCGGTAAGTTGACATTTGTAGGTAAAGAAAAACATGGAGACGAATTTGCATTGGAATTGGTTGAACAGCTCTCCGGTAAAAAAAAGATAGCTTATATAGGTGCTAAAGATATTGTTTCAAATATAAAAGAAATTTTAAAAAAATATAATATTAATTGCGATCATTTACCGGTGTATGAGACAAAATGTGTGGAATATAAGAAAAAAATAGACCTTCCGGATGATTCTATTATTATATTTTCGTCTCCATCGACGGTAAAATGTTTTTTTAAAAATGTTCAATGGAAAGATACGTTCAAAGCTATCAGTATAGGAAATACCACAAAAAAATCTTTTCCGCAAAATATTATACCTATAGTCTCAAACAATACTACATTGCAAAGTTGTGTGCAAAAAGCAATAAACATTTACAGTGTATAAAAATGTCTTTGATATAGGTGTGTTTTATATTAAGACTTTGAAGAAAAAGCTAATATATACCCGTTTATATCTTTGACGTAAAACTCTTTTTGCCCATACCAGGTTGTATTTATAGATTTATATATTTCAACTTCATCTTTTAATTTACTATATAACTCTTCTAAATTTTCAACATCGATATATAAACTCAAAGATGCTCCGATGTTCGGATAAAAAGAACCTATATCATCTTTAATACTATCTTCGCTTTGGAACATTAATGATACACCGCCGTTAGTTACCATAGCCCATATATACTCTTTTGAGTCTTTTATTTCATTATCAAAACCATCTTTTGAAATATCGACTGCCATCTGAAGTTTAAAGTTGAAATTTTTTTCATAATAAGATACTGTATCTTTAATATTTTTAACTGCAAGATTGGGTACTAATGATTTCATTTTTTCTCCTTGTATATTTGGAAAATTTTATAAAAAATCTGAATTTATGTATTGTAAAAAACCGACATTATCTCATCTGTAGGCGTGAAATTTGAAAACTTTTTAAACTCTTTGTTTAGATGTGCTTGATCGCAATAACCATAATCATAAGCTTTGTGGGACAAATTATTTTTATAGCTTTTTATAAGCTCCTTAAATAGGCTGAAAAACCTTATAATATTACAAAATTTTTTTGGAGAGTATCCTATATAGTTTTGAAAAAGTCGTTCAATTTGTCGGCTACTTAGTTTTAACTCTTTTTCTAAATCTTTTATTTGAATATTGCCTTTATTTAAATTTACATATTTAACAGCCTTAACAACGGTTGAGTTAAAATTTATATTTTTAAATATATTTTCAAAAATAATATTAAGACGTTTTACTTTTTTGTTTTCATCTTTTTCTTGAAAACTTAGCAGTTTAAAAAGCTCTGTTGATATATCTTTTAAGAGTAATTTCTTGTCTGTCAGATTACTTACATTTATATCTAAAAACTGTGCCAATATTGAAGGTTTAAACCGTATGCCGAATGTATATTCTGAGGGTTTGGCACTGACGATTATCGCTTCGCTCATAGCACCTATAAAAAAAAGTTGATTGTCTTGATATATAATATCCATGCAACCATCCGGCACTACAGGTATATTAACATCATCGTTAGAAATATTTTTTATACTCCAATAAGCATCAATATAATCTTTGAGGTTTGCCGATGGAGCATATTTATTTATATCTAGTATTTTCATACCGTAAAGTATATCTTTTTTAGCCTATTATTTTTATAGCAGATGCCCCATATGTTCTTTTTTAACATTTATGTATTCGTTATTGTAAGAATTTACGGGTGCTATTGAAGGTATTCTTGATATTATGTTCACACCTAGACTCTCAACATAAGCTATTTTATCGGGGTTGTTTGTTATAAGTTGTATATCTTTTAGCTTAAGGTCGTTAAAAATTTCTTTTACTATACTATAGTCTCTTTCATCTTCTTCAAAGCCTAGTTCCAAATTTGCTTCTATAGTATCACGTCCCAAATCTTGTAATGCATATGCGTTTACTTTGTTTAAAAGTCCTATATTTCTGCCTTCTTGTCTGTGGTAAATAATCATGCCGCCTTCTTTTGCTATATATTTTATTGCTAGGCTAAGCTGATTTTGACAATCACATTTTAAACTTCCAAAAGTATCCCCCGTTAAACACTCTGAGTGAATTCTGACGTTAGGCGTTTTTAGTTTATGAAAATTTTCACTCATAAAAACCATATGTTCTTGATTGGCTTGTTTATAAATTTTAATGGTGAAATTTCCATATTTTGTAGGAAGTTTTGCTTCGTTGGATTTTTCTATCTTTCCTGTTGGTTCACTCGTTTTCACTTTGTTTCCTTGTAGCTATGAATGCGAATGATACAAACTTTTTTCTTTAAATAAACTTATCTAAATGCAACTTAGTCGCATTGTATTGCGGAGAAAACCTTATTTTATAAAATAAGGTTTTATTAGCTCAATCCAAGCCTCTATACGCTCTGTCGTCATGTCGTCTTGATTGTCCGCATCTAATGCTAAACCGACAAATTCTCCGTCTCTAATTGCTTTTGAATCATCGTGCTCATACTCGTCACTAGGCCATGAACCGACTACCGTAGCACCAGAATCTACCACTTTGTCGTATATAGTCCCCATAGCATCCAAGTAGTTGTCACAATACTCCTCTTGATCACCAAGACCAAATAAGGCTACTGTTTTATTATTTAGATTTTCGCTGTTTAAGTTGTCTATATATTCTTCCCAGTCATCTTGCAAATCACCTTCTCCCCAAGTTGATACGCCAAGGATTAAGTGTGTATAGTTTTGCATCTCGTTGTCCGTCGTATCGGCTATATTATGTAAAGATATTTCAACACCTTGAAACTTATCTTTAATTTCTTTTGCCGCATCTTCGGTGTTTCCTGTTGAACTGGCGTAAAATAAACCTATTTTTTGCATCTTTTTTTCTCCTTTTTATTACAAAATGTAAATGAATACGGAATCATCTTAATGAGTTCATTAGATGATTTATCTTCAACTATTATGTGCTGTTTAAAGCTGTCTTTTTTAGGATATACCAAGTAATACTGGTCTATGTTTTGAGTTTTTAACTCGTCAAAAGCAGCTTTTATATCTGCATCTCTTTGTTTAATATCTTTAGCGTTGACATTTTTCCATTTAGGATGAAGTCTTGTTCTTATTCCGTGTTGATCTATATGGATATACGGAATATCCAAACTTACTTTTTTGTCTTTTTCTTTTTTGATTCTGTTATATACGGTTCTTGTAAAAATCTCATTTAAGTCTAACATCATTTCAACTTCTTTCCCGTTAAATATGAGTTCGACTATATCCATTGCCGGATGCTCGTATTGTGGGCTTAGTTTGAAGTTTTGCATAAAACAGACTTTAGAAGACAAGTAACGCATTTTTTTGTTTTTACTTTGTTTAAAGTATTGGTTAAATACCAATGAATCATAGGTGTATATCTTTTGTATTTTTTGAGTTTTTTCAGGTCTAAGTTTATAAAACTGAAAAAAAGACAAGATTTTATCTTCAAAAATATTAAGTAAATCATATTTATAAATATGTTTATTTTTAAGATTTAGTTTAGATTCTTGCGATAAATATTGATTTATCATTGTACAAAACATTTTTCTTTGATGCTCTATATCGTTGATTTGGTACGTCTTTGGAAGTACCTCTTTTGTAGTGTTTTTAAATTTTGTAAAACCAATCTTTCTCATTGAAAATCCTTTTTGTGTTTAATCACACACTATTTCTGAGTTATAGTGTGTGATTTTCTAAATTAGTAGTATGAAATCTTTAGCTAAGTTTAGGAGAGTAGCTAATTAAAAGATATTCTCCGGTTTAAAACCGGCTTCATGAAAAATATCTATGTTGCCATCAGTTGCTTCATATATGGCATGAAATTATTTTAAGGTAATTTTTTGTAAAACTTCAAACACCTCCTTTTAACTATTAGTATATAACTTAGCATGGTCTTCCGCTGAGTTCTTTAATACTTTGTTTATTCTCGTATTCAAACATTTTTTCCTCCTGTTAAGATTTAGCGTTTAGGAATTTTGTAAATTCACTTTCAATACTCGCTGTTCCTCTACGAGTACAGATATAAGGAATGTCATTCTTTTTTGCATACTTTTTAAAATAACTCATTGAGTTATGCTTTAGAAAATCGGTAAGCATAATTACCAAATCAGTATCTTTGGGAATTTTTTTATGAGACGTCGAGTTTCTTCTTGAATCCCAATGAATAGTATTATCTACGCCCAAAGATTTTAACAGTTGGGTTATTTTGTTTATCTTGTCACCGCCTATTAGTAAAACAGACATTTTAACTCCTTCTTGATAATTGATATCAAAATTGTAAACTAAAATAGCTTAAATTAATATTATATTGATAATCATTATCATAAGTATGTATGTTTTTAATATTATAAATATTTTAAGAATGATTATTTACCTAATAATGAATTTTGTAATATAGATATATAGTTGTAAAAACACAACTTAAAGGACAGGATATGTTAAGTGATAACTTACTTAAAAAATTAAATACACAGATAAACTTGGAGTTTTACTCTTCAAATTTATATTTGCAAATGAGTGCATGGGCAGACAACAAAGGTCTTAGCGGTACTGCAAAATTTTTAAAAGACCATGCAGCAGAAGAGATGCAACATATGCAAAAAATATTTGACTATATTCAAGATACGGGAGCTATGGCTGAGCTTGGAACTATAGATAAACCAGAAATCAACTTAGAAAATATTAGAGATGTTTTTGAACAAACTTATACACATGAAAAATTTATTACAAAGCAGATAAATGATTTGGTGGACGTGACATTAAGCGAAAAAGATTTTTCCACATTTAACTTTTTACAGTGGTATGTAGCAGAACAGCATGAAGAGGAAAAACTGTTTAAATCTATATTGGACAAAATAGATATTATAGGACTTGACGGACGAGGACTGTTTATGATTGACCGCGAAGTCGGAAATATTATGACTAATTAGATTAAACTGATAAGAATTATCATAATTAATTTTATTTTAATAAAAGCTTGCATATAATTCTCCCATTATTGATAATAAATATCATTATAATGATAGGAGAAAAAATGAAAAAAAGTCTATTGTATGCATTTATAGTTTTATCTGTAACTATTAATGCACAGGTTATCCCTACGGTTAATTCTAAAGGCGGTGCTATGGTATTGCCTGAGGGTAAGTTTAAGATGCTTATCAAAAATATAAGTTTTGATAAGGATACTATGTATAAAGGCACAAATGAAGTATATAATCAACAGGGCTTGGATGCATCTGCGAATATTACTTTATTTGGTTTAGTTTACGGAGTTAGTAAGAATATGGATCTAAAAGTGATAGTTCCATATAAGCGATTAAGTGCGGATGCGACTCTGCCTAATACTTACGCAGCTATGAAATTCCCGGTAAAAATCGACAATAAAGGTCTTGGCGATATTATTGTAATGGGAAGATACAAACTAGTGAGCATGAAAGACAAGGGTTATGCCATTTCAATCGGTGCGGGTGTAAAACTGCCTACCGGTTCAAGTGATGAAAAGTTTGAAAAAGGTCCTCCGAGTAATCCAAATATGACAACACCGATGCCGACTCAGTTAGGTACGGGAAGTGCCGAGTATAAGCTAGAACTTGGATTCTCAAAAATGCTTATGCCAAATATGCGTATAGATGCACACACTATGTACACATATAGACCGGATGCAAAACATGATTATGATTTCGGGGATGAACTTAGCTATGACTTGGGTATAAATTATGCAGTTTTAAAAAGTTTAAACTTGGGTATTGAGTATAACGGAAAATACAATACAGATACTGATTCCGGGACTGATCCCGAACCTGTCAATCCTTTCCCTTTTAAATCTTTTAGCGGTACAATCGGATATATAACACCTCAAATTCAATGGTTGCCTTTTGATAAACCAAAAATTCATGTAGATTTTGGCGTATCTCTTTTGACACATTATAATGCATCGGTTTATCAACCTTTGGAAAAACAAAGATATATATTTATGGTAGGGTATCTTTTTTAAGAAATGGGCGTTGCCCATTTCTTAGTCTAATTTTTGATACCTAATAACTAAGTTTCCGCTTGAAAGTGCACCGCTTTGGCCATTGTTTGAGATAATTTGAAATTTATATTTATCAACTCCGTCGTCAATTATATATACGGCAAATGTCGGCCACATTAAGTGTCCGCCTGCTACACCGTACTCTAAAGGACCATAACTTCCTGGACTAGATAGAGCACCTGTTGCACTGTCTGCAAAATACGTGTAAACTTCAGAAGTGTTTGTAGGGTCTGTAACGGTTGTTGCATCTTCGTTAATAACAAGTCCGACTCCTCCGTTTCCGTCTCCGCTTGCACCGCCGTTAACTTGCAGAGGATAATCTTGCCCTGCAACGCTTACTGCCAACTCCCACTCATTTGCAGCATCGCTTAGACCGTTTGTTTCAAGATCCCAATAAGCTTTTGAACTTGAAAAATCAAGTTCCGGTGAATCTTGAGCAGCTGTCCATGCAGTACCGTTCCATAATTCAGATGATAAAACAAGCTTTCTGCTACCCGCACTTAAATTTACGTCAACGCTTTTCACTTTTACACGAGCATAAGAATTTCCATCGGCAGACCTTATTATATAACTGTTGTTGCTATCTGTTTTGGCAGAAAAAACAGGACCTCCGGGACCGTAGCTTGCATCTAGCCATGTACTTGTCTCTATTTGAGTATCTATAGAGTCTTCGATATATGCACTAGAATTACAATCATCCATACTTACAGCCTCAAAATCACTTAAAGTATTTGTTGCATTAAGTGCTTCAAACTCACTTTGAACCGAGTTGTTATTAGTATCGTAAAGATCAGCGTAAGTTTTGGCTACACAAGCTGTAATACTGCCATTGCCGCTGCTGCCGCCATTTGTTTTAAAGCCTAAGTATTTTTGGTAAGCAAAGTGCCAAGTCGTTGAATCGACTAAACCGCTCGATAGATTAAATTTTGTTTCTGCACCGCTACTGGCATCCATAGAAGTTGTCTCTGCCGTAGATTGATTTGGAATAACTACAGCAGAGCTACCACTATCGCCGCCGCAACCACTAAGTATTAGCATTGAAGATACAAGAGTGCTTAATATATACATTTTGTTTAATTTCATTTTTTCTCCTTAGAAATTGTATGTAACACCTGCGTAGATATATCTAGGTCTTTTTGTACGCAAATCATGCTCGTCATCAACATTTTGATGATTATCTAAAAGATTATTAATACCTCCGTAGATGCTTAGCAGTTTAGTGACGTACGTGGTCATTTTAATATCTATTTGAGTGGAAGACGGCGATTTTATTTTATTTTCACTGTCAACGAACTCATCACTTTCATAGATAAAACTAAGTAGTATATTTGTAGTGCTTTTGTTATAAGAAAGTATTGTTTTTACTTGATGTTCCGGTCTGGATGTAAGATGTTTTTTTGTATTTTTATCCTCACTGTAAAGATATGTATATCCACCGTTTATAGAATAATGATTCATAAAATAAAAAGCACCGCTTATCTCTACTCCGGATGTTAATGCTGAGTCTATATTTATATATTCATGTATCTCCAAACCGTTAAGGATGCTTTTTTGAATATTTTTTTTAGTATCTATTAAATCCTTAATATCGTTATAGTAAAAGTTAATATTTGCGTTAAAATTTTTTTTTCTAATCCACTCAAACGATAACTGGTAAGAGTGTGAACTCTCAGGCTCTAAATTAGGATTTCCGATAACCATATATCCATACTGTGAATGGTCAAAATTAAAGTAACGCTCTTTTATACTAGGTGCTCTATAACCGTTACCGTAAGATGCCCTAATATTGAGATTATTGTAATCATTATCAATAAAAGAATATAAAAAAGAGATTTTAGGAGATAAATAAGAACCGAAATCACTGTCGTTTTGGTATCTAAAGCCCGGTAAAACTTCAAAATTATTTGTTATAAACCAATCATCTTGTATATAAACTTCATAAGTATGAGATGAAGCGTTACCCGTTAGTTCATTTATTTTTATGCTATTTGTTTGGGAATTTTTGATTTCTTCTTGTTCAAGTGCTTGATATTTTAAAGTAATACCCATAGTAATCAGATGCGAATCTAAAAACGTAGTATCGTATTGAGAATCTAGATGAGCCAAGTCTATTACGGCTTCACGTATATTCTCTATGTATGATGTTGAGAGTGTATTTGTCTCGGTAGTATCATAGTATCTTTCTCCAAATGCCATGATTTTCCAACTATCGGAATTTTTTAATTTACCGCTGCCGCCTAGCCCAAGTCTGTATTTTTGTGCAACTTCATCTTTTTCTTTTTTTACTTCTCCTGTTCCCGGGACAAATGAACTAAAAGGTTTAAGAGTTCTTTCTAGATATATTCTGGGCTTGACGTAAAATTCGTTTTGAGCTAAAAAACGTAACTCTGCATTTAAATTAAGTCTGTCTGCTTCAGGTAATGCATATGTAAATTCATCTTTTAATTTTACGCCGCTGTCATGTTTATAATCTGCATATATTGAAGCCGCTATATTGTCGTCTTTGTAGGTTGAAGATAGTTTTGCCTGTGCTACAGGCATATCATCAGGTGATTTTGAAAGGTATGAACCAAGTTCAAGAGAGGCTGAATTATGATTACCGTTTTTTGGTTTTGAAGTGATTATATTTATAACACCACCCATAGCTTGAGAACCGTAAAGCGCAGATGCAGCACCTTTGATTATCTCTATAGACTCTACGTCATTTACGTTTAGTTGAGTTAAATCTACCGTCTGTCCACTTGGGTTGGTCATGGGTTCACCGTCGATTAAAATGAGTACTCTATCAGAATCATAACCTTGTATAGAAACACTTTGACCTTGTTTTCCGTGAGTCTCTTTAATTAATAAACCGGGAATATTTTTAATAGCCTCACTAACATTTTTTGCATGTAAGTTTGCTATGTCTTTTTTTGTAACGACTTCTGTTCTAATTGGAGCTTCACTTAAAACTTTATTTGTTCTGGTTCCCGTAGTTACTTCGATTTTATCGATTACTTGTGCATTTAAAATTATCGATAAAGCTAAAAGTAAAAATATTTTAAAACTCATAAGAACTGCCTATAAAAAAATATCTCGGTTTGGTTGAGCCTTCATCATCGACATTTTTAGAGTCTTCGTGTTCATCTAAAAAGTTATTTATTCCGCCGTATATTTTCAATCTTGTGTTTAAACTGTACGTAAATCTGATATCTGCCAAGGTTTGTTTGGGCGATACTCTGTTGTTTTGGCTATCGACATAGTGTTTTCCTTCATAAGTCAAAGAAGCTTGTATATTTAACTTAGCCGTATCGTAAGCCAAAGTTGCTTTTAATTGATTTTCAGGTCTAGAAGTAAGATGTTTTTTTGTGTTTTTATCTTTTGAGTAAAGGTAAGTATATCCGCCGTTTAAACTAAAATCATTTAAAAACTTAAATCCAAATTCTAGTTCAAAACCGCTCGTGTAAGCTTTGTTAACATTTGTATATTCGTAAATATCTAAACCTTCAAGTTGGCTTCTGGATATATTTTTTTTTAAATCTATTAAGTCTTTGATATCGTTGTAATATAAGTTTATGGCTAAGGAATAGAGATTTTTTTCTATCCATTCCGTAGATATTTGATATGAAGTAGAAGTTTCAGGTTCCAACTCGGGATTCCCCACAAGCATCACTCCTGCTTGTGATTGGTCAAAAATATAATAACGCTCTTTTATGGTCGGTACGCGATATCCGTTTCCGTAAGATATTCTTATGTTTAATCTATTTTCTTCATTATTATACGGAGTATAAAATAAAGATAGTTTCGGAGAGAGGTATGAACCAAAATCACTGTCATATTGGTATCTAAGACCGGGTAAAAATTCTAGGTTATCATATATGAACCAATCGTCTTGAATATAACCCTCAACAGCATATGCAGATGCATCCCCGTTCATTTCGTCAGATGAAACAGAACCGCCGGCTTGCCCTTTTGTCGTGGTCTGCTCCAAAGCATTATATCTTGCTTGCATCCCCATTGTAAGTATATGCGTATCGTTTAAAATCGTATCGTATTGAGTTTCTGCCTGAACCAAGTCAATCGTTGCATATCTAGAAGATTCGACATAAGACGTTAGAATTTTATCTTGGTATGAATTTGATTCATACCTTTCGGCAAAAATAGATGTTTTGAGTTTATCTAAGTTTTGTAGTTCACTTTCGCTTCCCATACTAAGTCGAAATTTATTTACGTCTTCTTCTCTTAGTTCGTTTACATCACCGATTCCCGGCGCAAAACTAGTAAAAGGTTTATACGTATCTTCATAATAATATCTAGGTTTAATATAAAATTGATGTTTGCCTAGCGTGCGATATTCGCTATTGAAATTTATTCTGTTTCTTTTTGGTAAGTCATAAGTGGAGGCATCATTTAAAACTACACCGCTCTCATGTAAATAATCTACATATGCACTGGCTAAATACTCTTTTGTTTTGTAGCTAGTAGATGCCCCAATTAATCCAACGGGTCTGTCATTTGGAGATTTGTCAGCGTATGTACCAGCTTCTATTTTTATTTTATTTGTCAAGCCTTCTTTAGGTTTTTTGGTTTTGATATTTATTACTCCGCCCATAGCTTGAGAACCGTAAAGTGCTGATGCCGCACCCTTTATTATCTCAATAGATGCAATATCACTCGTGCTTAATTGGCTTAAATCAACGGTACTCCCAAGTGAGCTTGTCATAGGCTCGCCATCTATTAAAACTAATATTCTATCTGAATCAAAACCTTGCATCCAAACACTTTGTCCCTGTTTTCCGTGAGTTTCTTTTATAATTAAACCAGGGATATTTTTTATAGCATCGCTTATATCTCTAGCGTGTGTTTTTTCAATATCTTCTTGGCTTACTACTTCGGTTTTTATAGGAGCTTCGCTTAATATTTTTGCAGTCCTTGTTCCGGTAGTTACTTCTATTGTTTCTAAAACATCACTTAAAAGCAGAGATGATAATAAAGCTATCGATAACGGAAATTTAATCATTTTAAATGCCTTGTTTTAAAGTTGTTTCTCATTTCGTAAAAAATTCCGATTAAAATTAAAAATGCTAAAAAAGAGTAAAGTAAAATTTCCGAATAGTCAGTTTTTTCTTTTTGTTCTTTTTTAACCTCTTCTAGTTTTTGACCTTTAATTTTCGGTTTTGCTTTAACTACCGGTTTATTCGCATTTGCTTTAGCCTTTGCTACAGGTTTTGCAACCGGTATGCTTAGACCGTAACCTACTGATTTTTGTGCTTTTATAAATTCGTTAAGTTTTTTATTTTCGCTTTTGTGATTAAATCTTTTTGAGATATCTTCAAGTGTTTCTACAAGCTTTTTTATAGTCTTTGCATCTGTTTGAAAATATCCTTTTCTTATAGCTTCAAGCATTACTTCTGCCATTTGCGCGCGTACCGTAGGATTTGTTTTTTCAAACCATTCATCCATTTTCATGTCGTATTTATCGTCATAATAGATATCAACAAATTCCTGCCATTGGTCCGAACGTACACCATCAGGATATACCACTTGCCAACCCCAAAAATTATTTACGACGTCTAAAACTTGGTTTGCTCCGCTGTAACCGCTTTTTTGCATCTCTTCAATCCATTTTGGATTGTAGTATCTGGTACGAAGTTCGTTTGAAATAAACTCGCTTACGTTTTGCATCTTTGCATTGTTTGGATCACGTAGATTTGAGATTAACATCTGTGGGGAGTTTCCGTCTATGCTTCTAATAGCAAGTGCCATTGAACCAAAATATCCATAAGGGTCATCCGAGGTCATCATGCCGTATAAGTTTGACGTTCGAGAGAACATAACTGCATCACTTCCCTTTAGGTTTTGTGCAAAAAGATCTGTATCTTCAAGCTTCTCACCCCAACGCGACGTGTCAGAACCATATATATAACCGGATTTTCTTAGATAGTTTGTGGCTATTTTATTCTCTTCTTCCCAAGTTTCGGTTGCCATAGCGGTATCTGATACACCGTTTCCGTATTCACCGCTTTTTGCCGAGAACATTCTTGCTGTTGATAGATATTTTGCATCTTTATCGCTGTAACCTTTTTCTAAAAGCATTTTCTCCAGACTTAAGGTATGTTCTCTAACATAGTTATGTTCCTCTTTGAGTGTAGATATCTTTTCAACTCCATCTTGAATAAGTTTCATAACATTTGGAAATGTATCTCTGTAAAGACCTGTAGCTTGGACAACTACGTCAACACGTGGGCGTTTTAAATCTCCATATGGAATAATTTCAACACCGCTTATCTTTCCGCGACCCATTTTTAAAGCCATATAAAATTTCTTTTTCATAGATTCAGGCATTAAAAAATCAAATGTTTTAATTCTTTCAACCGTTACAAATTTACTAAGCCATGTTGCAAAATCTTCACTTAAAAATCCTGCAAGAATTCCTTTTGCCATGCTTTGAACCATTTCATCGCTTATTCCTCCTTTACTCCAAATAGGCTTGATTCCCATAGCATATAGTATTTGAGATTCAAGTACCCCAAAGTGACGCATAGTTTCTAGTGACCAAAGGTTAAAACTGATTTTGTCCGGATATTTCCCGTGAGTTGCATAATAATTTTGTATATACTCTTTCATGATTTTTTTTCCGGTATCGTATGCAGCTTCGGTCGGAATACGGTCTGGATCAAATCCGTACATATTTTTACCCGTAGGAACAGACTCCGGACTCCTCACTGGATCACCGCCAACACTTGTCGGGATATACTGTGCGTTTAAACCTTTTAACAAAGATTTTATCTCTTGATTATTTATAAAATTATCTCTATATACTTTTGCCGTTTCTATAAAAGGTAATAAAGATGAATCTAAATTTTCTTTGGATTCTTTCTCAATTACAAACTTTTGTATTGTTTGATATGCATTTGTCTTATTTAAATCTTTGTAGTTGATTCCGCTTAATCCTTTCTCGCCTTGTGTTGCTTTTATATAAGCATCTCCAAGCATAGACATAAGAGTTTGAACCATATGGTCATCGTTTGGATACGAACCGTACTTATGCATCCCCAGTGGTGTTAAGGTAGTGCTTAAACCGTTTAAATAGTCATACAAATCAGCCACAAAAACTTCTGTTTGAGTTTGCATCTTCTCTTTTGTATATTTCATATCTTTATGAAGATTCATTTTTATAACCAAATCTATTAGTTTTGTTTTTGTTTTTTCTTTTACTGCATCTGTGCTTTGTTGATACTGGTTTATCAAATCCATAATATCGCTTAACTCTTTGTATGTCCCGCTTGCTCCAAAAGGCGGAGTCTGATGAGAGATTAAAGTAGCACGTCCACGTCTTTTTGCCTGAATTCCCTCAGCAAGATTATTTGTAATATACGGGTATATATTTGGAATTTCCCCTACGCTTAAAAGGGGAGAATCATATATACTAAGACCTCTTTCTTTTCCATATGTCCATTCATATGTCCCGTGAGTTCCTAAATGTACTACTGCATCGTTTTGTTTTTTTACGTACAGATATACGGCTAGATAGTGATGCGGGACAGGTTTTGAAGTATCGTGATACAAAGCGGCTTCGTTATTTTTATCATTATAATTTGAACGACTCGGTTGAGGGAGCAAAGTTACGTTTCCTAGTTTATATCTAGGTATTATGAAATATTTTTTAGAGTTTTTATGGATAACAAACTGGTTGTTTTGAGGTTTACCCCAAGCTTTATTTATCTGTTTTTGAATCTCTAAGGGCAGTTTATAAAACCATTTCATATATTCACTGTATGGTAATAAATCTGCATATTTTTCATCATATAAAGTATTTTGGTAATAATAAGCCATAGATTTAGGAAGTTCTTTTATAAAAAAATCTGCTTTTTTACTTTGTGTTTTATAACCGGCTTTTTGCATATTATCTAAAATATTTTCAATAGATTCGGGATATTTCATATATGAGGCACCGAAATTGTTTACACCCGGAGGATAGTTATAGTAAAAAATAGCTATATTTTTATCTTTGTTGTGTTTTTGTTTTAGCTTTGAGTTGTTTATAGCTATTTTCATAAACATATCTAACTGATACTCTATCGGTGTCGTTTTTTTACTCTCCTTATCAAGTGCAGCTATTATCATCTGGTCCGTATAACCTATGTGTTCAGGAATTACGTAACTCATCGGTATCCAATTCATTGAGATTCCCTGCTTGTCTTTTTCCCACTCGGTTTTTTCACCTTGACGGTAAACCATACCGTGCATAACTTTTAGTCCAATGTCCGTATAGTCTTTTTTTAGCTTCTCTTGATCCATTATCATAACTTGAAAAGAGAGTACTAAGTCAACAAGCACTTTCCCGTCTTTTATAAAAAAGCGTTTTCCCGCAAAATCATCTTCGCCGACTTCAGTGTAAAAAGCTATAGGGGTTATGCCGGCTTTGTTTAATTTATCGATTGCATAATCGACTATAGCCGTATCATCGGATGCAATATTTTGCTGATGCAGTGCTATTGCGATTTTTGGTTGAGATCTCTCTTTTTCACTAAGTGTTTTTAAATACTCATCCAAGTTTTTAAACGTACCCTTACCCTTTGTCGGATGATAAATACCTGTTTTGCCGAGTTTGTGTACTGGCTGAGGGTTTGTGTTAAATCCAAAATACTTCTTAGCTAACAACGCTGCACCTTGGGCATAGTTGTATTTTCCTGCTTCGCCAAAATATGCTAATAATTTTTTAGCAAAATTATCTTCCATATTTCCGTATTTTTCATAATTTAATTTTAACGCTATATACGGAATTTTTAAATCTTCAATAATGTCTTCGTATTGTCTTAAAAGTCTTGCTACTCCGCCTTTTCCATCAAGAGCATCTACTATAATAAGTCTTCTTTTGGATAAAATATCTTTAGCATTTTCTTTTTTTATATCAAAAATAATTTCCGAGCTTATGTTATACGGCTTTAACTGTTCGCTTAAAAGTTTGGCTTTTCTTTCTTGACGATTTTTACCCATTGTGGTGGATATAATTAAAACTTCTGCTCTTTGTTTTGCGGGTAAATTTTTATCAGCATTTAAAAAGCTGCTTAAAAGTATAAATATAAATATAAAATTTTTCACTATTTTTTTCCTTTTTCATTGGGTACGTAAACAAAAGAACCGTCTTCCATTTTATAAGACACTCCGGCTTTAACACCGTTTCCTTCGCCTATATTGCCGGTTGATTTATATTCTTTTATCTCTTTGCCTTTTTTGACCATTATTTGCATATCTTTTTTTCCTGCATTTTTTATAACCGTAACGTCATCGCTCGAAAAAGGATTAAGAGGATTTTGAGATATGATTATTAAAAGTGCCGCAATAAGAACCAAAAAAACATCTATAAGATTAATAACTGAATTCATTGGGTTTGAATCATCGTCTTCATGTAGTAGTTTTAGTGCCATTATGTAGCCTTCTGAGAGTCTATATACAAGATTTCATCCGCATACCATCTTTTTCTGACATTACCTATCCAAAATGCCATAGAGGCTGCTATAAGACCAAGGGTAACTCCTGAAAAGGCTATTATAAGCCCTTCACTCATCCCTTGTATATTTCCGTCGGTTAATGCTTTTAATGCAGGTCCTAAAGGGATAAGGGTAGCTATTAAACCCATCATAGGTGCTATCCTTGAGACATTTCTAGTATTCTCTAATCTTTTGTAAGCAAATAACTCTAAATCATCAATAGAGGTATTGTTATTTGTTTTAAAATAATTAATAACAGGATAAAAACCTTTTGTATATAAATGCATATGGTTTCTTTTTCTTGAAATAGCTTCATAGATAAAACCGCCAAATGCTATAAATGAATATACAAACATAAGAAGTATCAGTAATAGTGTAGGGGTTAAAAATAACTGCGATAAGGTGTACATTATAGAATCAATCATATTTTTCCTTTGTAATGAGAATCATTATCGAAATACTATTCAAAAACTTATAAATAGATAATTAAAACAATTATCATTATTATTTTTATATTAATTTAATTTTATAGAATATGCTACAGGTAGGTAAATAAGGTTAATAATTGTAGCCCAAAGAAGTCCAAAACCGATACTTACGGCTAAGGGTTGCATCAGAAGACTTTCTCCTGAAGCAAAAAATATCAAGGTACTTAAACCGACAATCGTGGTTATAGATGTTAGTAAAATAGGACGTAATCTTAAACTTGAATTTTTGATTAATATTTCTATATTTTTTGATTTATGAATAAACTTTAGCAGTAATAGAGTATCATTCATAATAATCCCTATTAAGCCGACAAATCCGAGCATAGAGGAGAAAGTTAAAGGTAAACCTACTATTTTGTGACCGATTAATATTCCCAATAAAGAAAGAGGAATGACAGATAATGAAAATATGGATAATCTAAAAGAGTTAAAAAACCATGTTAATATAAGCAGTATTCCTAAAAAGGCAAAAATTATACTTTTGCTTATCTCTTCTTTGACTTGTTGGTTTTTACCTTGTTCGCCTTTTATGAAAACTTTTATTCCCTGAGATTTCAATCTATCTATAGAACTCCGTAACTGTTTATAAAACTCTCTTGAACTTGTTTGTTTTTTGTCAAGAGATGCCGTAATGGTAAAAATTTTTTTTAAATCTTCTTTTTTTATTGTTGATATATTTTTACTATGTTTTATATTTACAATATCTAATATATTTACTTTAAGATTACTTTGTGGTATATCTACTTCGATATTTTTAAATAAAGCATAATCATCTTTGTGTTTTGAAGTAAGTTGAAGTTTTATAAGTTCACTTGAAGCGTTTGTAATTTTTGTTACGTCTTGAATAATTAAATATTTTCGTATAGTATTTATAAATTCCTTTTGCGTAAAACCTAAAGATTTAGCGTAATTATTGAGATTCAACTCTATGACAATATCATCAAAATTCATATCGTTTTTTATATTGCCGACTCCGCTTATATTTTGCATCTTCTCTTGTATTATCTTAATCGCTTTGGTAATAGTTTCATTGTTTTTATGGGATATAGATATCTCTATATCATTGTTAACTACGCCCGTTTGAGGGATATCTGTAATTATATTTAATGATTTTTTATAATCCTTAAGTGCATGGTTTATTTTTTTTTGGATATCCCTTGCATCTAGAACTCTTGTCCTGCTTTGATTTTGGTTTGAACCGAAAATTTGAAAATAAGGGTTTATATTTGCATTAAAAAAGTCTTGGGCTACTCTTGGCTTTAGATTAACAGTTATTGTAAAAAAATTATTTGCTTTTTCATGCAAACTTCTTCCGTCGGTTTTCATACCTATAGTCGTATGTATGGAAGAATAATTTTGTTTATTTAGTGTTTTTAAGAGTATTTGTTCAAGTATTTTTATTTGCCGTGAGGTATATTGTAGTGAATTGTAATCGCTTTTTCCGGTTATATTTATACTCATGGCATCAAATTCGGGAAATAGTATAAACTTTGAATTTTTAAGCATAAAAGCAGTACTTCCTACAATGCCCAAGATTAAAACTAATATAACCAAATACTTATGACTTATAAGTTTGTATAGTAAGTTCGTATATTTTTTCAATATAATTTGCCAAAATTTTTCTCTAATAGAATCGTTAGATTTTAATGCTAATTTGTTTATTAGCATATAGTGGGCAGGCAAAAAAACAAAACTCTCTAAAAATGAGCTAACTATAAGTATTATAACCATCATAGGAATAATTTTAATAAATATCCCAAGCCCTCCGCTTAGAGTTACAAGCGGTAAAAAAGCTACAATTGTAGTCATAACCGCTACAAATAAGGTCGGCATCACTTCATAAGTACCTTCTATACAGGCTCTATATAAAGATTTTCCCAGCATCTGATGCCTATGTATATTTTCGCTAACTACGATAGCTTCATCAACTAACAAGCCTAAACTAAGTAATACACCAATCATCGAGAGTGTATTTAAGCTGTGTTCAAAATACTCTAAACCTATAAGCCCAAAAGCAAAACTAACAGGAATACCTATAATAACGACCAAAGCAATTTTTAGGGAGATAAACAGCCAAATTGTAAAAAACAGTAAAATAAGACCTATAATTATATTTGAGGATACGACGTTAAGTCTTGTTTTGATCCAAAAAGAACTGTCGTTTAATACTTTGATTTCAATGTTTGGATATTGTTTTTTATATCTCTTTAATATTTTATTGATTTTTTGAGATAGTTTGATGCTATCTCCTTTTTTTGCCTTTTTAGTATCGATAATAATAGAATTTTTTGCATCTGTCCTTGTTTCTAAAGAATCTTTTTCATATATATTTTCCACGTCTGCTACATCTTTGACATATATAACTTTGTCATCTACTTTTATTTTCGTGTTTAATATCTCATCTATAGACACGTTTAATGATTTTGGATTTATAAAATATTGATTTTTACTTGTTTGAATTACACCGGCAGGATAGATAATATATAAAAAGTCAAGCTTATTAATTATTTTTTGCATCGATAGATTGTAAGCTTCAATTTTATTATTGTTAATTACTAACCTTAAAGTTTTGTCATATTGACCTACCAAGGCTGCTTCATATATATTTTTTACCGAAGATATTTCATCTCTTAGATCTTTTGCAATTTCAACGATATTTACTGGAGAATCATTTTTTTTATATAGGGATACCGAGATTAAAGGAAAAACTTGGGATACGGTTTTTATGGTCGGCAGTTTCATGTCCGTAGGATAGTTTTCATCTAGTTTTAAAATTTCGTTTTGTAACTCGTTAACTATAAAGTTTTTATGATTGTTTAGTATATCGGCAGTGATATGGTAAGAACCCTTAGTAATTACGGTACTAATATTTTCAATGTTGGGATTATTTTTTAGAATATCTTCACAATCTCTTACAATCATCATATCCAACATCTGAGAACTTGAAGAATAATATGCACCCGATACTACTACTTTATCCGGTGATGAAGGAGGAAACATCTCTTTTGGCAAATCTTTATATGAAAAACCTGCCAAAATAATTAAAAATATAAATAATAAATGGTTAAAAGATTTATACTTAATAAAAAAACTTATTATCCATTTTATAATCATTTGAAATTTTTTTGCCTGCTAGTATTTCTAGCAAGCTTTATTTTTCTTCATCTTTACTAAAAGACTCTTATATTGAGAATCAGTTAGTATGTTTTGAATTTTATTGATAGCATTGATTTGAGTTTGAGCTATTTCTCTTTTAAGTTTTTCCAACTTGTTTATATCGTCAGATACATCTTTAAGAGATTGTTTATCCTTCATAACGGCTTTTTTTATTTTTTTCTCTAAAGTAGCTGCTTCATCCATCATTGGATGAAGTTTAGAAGGGACTGTGGAAACCATTTTATCAAACTTTTTTTGTTGCTCGGGGGTGATTTTTAATTCCTCGGAATTTGATAAAAGTATTTTCATAAGGTGTGGCAGAGCCACAGTTCCTGCTTTATGTTTACCTCCTTCTGCATATGCAGAGACACTAAGTAAAGCTAGTGCTACTAATGTAAGTAGTGCTTTTTTCATTTTATATCCTTTTGTTTAACTTTTTTAAAAGTGTCCTCTGACTCCAGCAAAGTAGTATCTGCCTACGTTTGAACCTAAAACGTCATCTACGCCTTCATTGCCTAAATTGTTTACACCGCCGTAAATATCAAGCATCTTATTTAGTTTATAATCAAGTGTAAAATCAACTAAAGTAAAATCGTTTGTTTTTGCATTTGCGTTTGTAGTTTGCGTAGGTGCACCGCGATTTATAACATCGGTATAGTGTTGTTTGCCAACATATTTAGCCGTTAGTCCGTAGTTTAGGTTGTCGCTAAACATACAAGGCCAGTTAAAACTAAGCATCAGCGTACGATCTGGATGAAATTCTAAATCTCTATTTGTTCTTTCGTTTTCCGTTTTTAACTCATTCCAGAAAAAATTTGTATAAACTTTGTTTGTAAATCTATATGCAAGTGAAAGCTCCATACCCATAGTGTTCGCATCTGCAATATTTACAAAAGTATAAGCTGCAGTGGAGTTATATGTACCCATAACCTGAGCTATCATATCTTTTATCTGGTTATAGTAAAGTACTAAATCGTAACTAAACGAGTTGCTTTTACCGCCAAGACCCATCTCAAGAGCATTTGTAGATTCAGGTTTTAAGTCGTAACCCATCACGTTTGCACCGATTTGAAGACCGTTTGGCGTTTGTTTATGTATGTACAGTTCTCTGATATCTGGAGTTCTGTAACCTTGAGCTACGTTTAGTCTAAGTTTGGCTATTTTGTCAAACTCATATAAACCGCCTAAACGAAAAGTAGGTTTATTATCGGCATTGCTAATTGCATCGTACCTTGCACCTATGATCATATTTAGTTTTTCGCTAATATCCCACTCGTCTTGAAGATATAAAGATTGGTAATCAACTTTTTTCTCGCTCATTTGAGGACTTTGGTTAAATACCGTAGCATTTCTTTTCTCATCCCTATATTCTGCACCGGCACTTATAAGATGATCTTCAATTGCCAAGTAGGTAGCACTAAGTTCGGCTACTTTTAAATCTACGTCTGCATCCATCCCGTTTTGTTCAGATGCTTCTTTACTTGCATAATTTAAATCTTGCCAATATACGGCTGATGTGGTATTTCTTTTTTCATAATAACTTCTGTATAACCTAGCCTTAACCTGTATATCTTCATTTATTGTATAACTCAAATCTATACTTGTATCCAAACGTTCGTTTTCATCGTGCGAATCAACCGGAACATTATAAACAGGAACGGGATTTCCTGCATTTGGACCGCCTGCCATCGTGTATGCCGAAGGATGAAAATAACCTATATACTGACCGTCTCTCTCTTCGTTAAAGTAGTTTATATCAATACCGAGTTGTAAATCCCTGCTAAAATCATACGATAGTCTAGTCCCTAAAGTATAAATGGAACTATCCTCCCTATATGTAACGTCTTGGTTATAATAATCCGAAATAGCACTCATATCAGGAATAGGGGTAGGTGGAAAAGTGTTTCCTGCCGTATCTGAGGGTTTGTCTTTACCGGTCGTGCTAGGAACCCAGACATCGGCTCTTTCTTTTTGGGTGTATGGTTCAGTCGTAGTATATCCCGCATAAACACTATATGCAAATTTATCTACTTTATTTTGCAAGGATAGATTCATATTTAGATTTTGTGCATCACTGTCTTGGTTTTGACCGTATCTGACACCTGCTTCGATTTTTACTTCATCGGTAGGTCTTTTTGTGATAATATTAATAACCCCGCCAACTGCATCTGCACCGTATAAAGAACTCATAGGACCTTTTACAATCTCTATACGTTCAATTATAGAAGCAGGTATCCGGTCTAAATCATAAGGATTTTTTACCTCACCTGCCAAACGTCTGCCATCTAGTAAAAACAAAGTTCCGTTGGCACCCATACCGCGAATAGAGATAGATGATTTACTTTTTGAAGATGCACTAGGGAAAGTTCCGTATTGAACCGATAAACCAGGTGTTTTTTCTATAATGTCTTTTAAATTTTCGGCACCCATTTTTTCTATATCTTTTTGGGTTATAACATTTACCGTAGCCGCAACACCGTCTATATTTTGTTTGGTTTTGGTTGCAACGCTTACTTCAACTACATCCAAGTTGTCTGCACTAAAAGCATTGGAGTATAACAGTGTTATCAACGAAGTGCTTAAGAGTATTTTTTTCATTTTATTTTCCTTTGAAATATTTGCATTTTCGAAATTGTAATAAAAAAGTTTAGTTTTAATACTTAAAGTAATAATCATTATCAATATAAATTTAAGAATATAAATTTTTGACACATATCAATGATAATTAATATCATTATCGCTATAATTAGATAATATTTTTAAAAAGGAATTTTTTTATGAAATTTTTAACACTTCTATTTTTGTTTGCATCTATACTGATACATGCAAATGAAAAAAAAGACAAAATAGTAATAGCAGGACCTTTTGCATCGGTTTCACATCCGGTTTTACATATGATTGAGAGAGATGCACTAAAAGACGTGGCAAAAGAAGTTGAATTTCGTTTATGGAAAAACCCTGATGAATTAAGAGCTTTGGCAATTAAAGGGGATGTGGACTTTTTAGCGGTTCCGACAAATACGGGTGCTATTTTGAACAACAAAGGTATCGATATTAAACTTTTAAACGTATCGGTATGGGGGATTCTTGGCATGATAAGCCGTGATAACTCTCTAAAAAGCCTTAAAGATTACAAGGGTAAAACCATAGCTGTACCTTTTCGTGCAGATATGCCCGATATCGTAATGACCGAACTTATGAAAAGACAGGGACTTGATCCGCAAAAAGATTTTAAACTTCAGTATGTTTCAAGTCCGATAGATGCAATGCAGATGCTTATACTGCGTAGAGTAGATCATGCACTTTTAGCTGAGCCTGCCATCTCGATAGCTCTTAGAAAAACAAAATCTTTCCCTGTGAGCGTAATAGCACCCGATTTATACAGAAGTGTCGATTTGCAAAAAGAGTGGGCTGAGGTTTTTAATACAAACAGTGATATACCTCAAGCAGGTATGGCAGTAATGGGTCGTATGAAGGATGAACATATAATAAATCGTTTTATGGAAGAATACGACAAATCTTTAGAGTGGTATAAAACCCATCCAAAAGAAGCTGGAATACTTGTGGTAAAAACTTTGGATATGTTAAGTGAAGAGGGTCTTGCGGACTCGATTCCACACGTAAATCTAAAATCCGTAAAGGCTGCCAAGGCAAAAGAAAAATTAGAATTTTTCTTTAATATTTTAAAGGATGGAGACCCAAAAGCAATAGGGAACAAACTTCCTTCAGATAACTACTATTATGGACTCTAAAAGTGAAATTTACACTTAAAATTATAAAAGATTTTCCCGCTTATCTTTGGAGCGGATGGGGATCTATTGCAAGTTTATTATTGTTTTTGGCTTTATGGGATGCGGGAAACCAATTATATGGAGATTTGGTACTGCCTAGCCCTTTAGAGACATTTAAAACATTATTTTTAATGCTTCAAGATCCAAAAGTTATAGTTGAGATAAATACTACGCTTTATCGTGCATCCATAGGTTTTGGGCTTTCTTTGTTATTTGGTTCGACTCTTGGTTTGCTTGCAGGTTTTTTTGTAACTGCATCTATGATGAGTCGCCCTATAGTTACGTTTTTGGTCGGTATGCCACCGATTGCGTGGATAGTATTAGCGATGATATGGTTTGGTATGGGTGATGAGACGGTTATTTTTACCGTTTTGGTTGCTTCTTTTCCTATCATATTTGTAGGAGCCCTACAAGGTACACGTACACTTGATGGAGATTTAAAAGAGATGGCGGATAGTTTTAATCTGCCTTGGCATATGAAGTTTTTGGATATATATTTTCCCCATATATTCTCATATGTATTTCCGGCATGGGTAAGCGGACTTGGTATGGCTTGGAAGATAGTCGTTATGGCAGAACTTCTTGCGACAAGTAACGGAATTGGTGCGTCACTCGCCGTTGCTAGAAGTCAGCTTGATACGCCTAGTGCGTTGGCACTTGTTGTAATAATGATAGGCTCGTTAATGTTTATAGAGTATGTGATATTAGAACCGATTAAACGTGAGGTTGAAGCATGGAGAAACTAGAAGTTAAAAACCTAAATCATCATTTTGGTTTTACGGAAATCCTTCAAAATATAAATTTTACTTTGGATAAGGGTCAAGTTTTATCTATTGTAGGACCAAGCGGCGGCGGTAAAACAACACTTATGCATCTGTGTGCAGACTTGCTTGATGTAGAAGAGGGCAGTGTAGAGAACACTTTTGTAAGCTCATCTTTTGCTTTTCAAGAAGCAAGGCTTCTTCCTTGGAAAAACGTAATAGACAATATAGCACTCGGTCTTTTAGCAAAAGGCGAGTCAAAAAAAGAAGCAATACTTAAATCAAAAGAGATAGCTTTGAAGTTTGGTCTTGAAGAGGATGATTTTGAAAAGTTTCCAAAAGATTTAAGCGGCGGTATGAAACAGCGTGTTAGTTTTGCACGGGCGTTGGTTACAAAACCTTCACTTTTGTTTTTGGATGAGCCTTTTTCAGCTTTGGACATCGGTTTAAAACAAGAGTTGCAAACGCATCTGATAGAAGAGGTAAATGAAAATAACTTAAGTATATTGTTTATTACCCATGATATTATGGAGGCTATTCGCCTAAGCGATAGGATACTTCTTTTAAAAGCAGATCCGGGACATATCGTAAAAGAGTTTGACTATATAATAAAACAAGATAAAAGAGATGATGAATTTGTGTATAACGAAACCGCAAAGATACTTCAGGATGAAGTTATTGTAAATACTTTTGAATTGGAATTAAAATGAAATCAATAAATTTTCTCGCCTTTGGCGTAGCTTTAGTGAGAGGAATTTTTATGGGGCTTTGCTCCATGAAAAGGAGACAGTAATGGAACAAGAAAAACTACATGCTACTAACCATTATTTATATTACCCTGATGAAAAGAACGTACCTCCATATTTGGCATACGGATTTCGTCCGATATTTTTAGTTTTTGCACCGTATGTACTTATAAGTATGGTTTTGTGGGGTCTTGTTTGGAGCGGTGCTATAAACATACCTTTTATGAACGATACCCTTACTTGGCATATATATGAGATGCTTTTTGGTCTTATTACTGCGGGTACGCTTGCTTTTTTGGCAACGGGTCTGCCAGAGTTGTTTCCTGGTTTAATCCCTTTAATAGGAAAAAAACTAAAATATATCGTTATTTTATGGGTTTTGGGACGGATTAGTTTTTGGTTTATAGATATCACGGGAATCTATTTAACCGCTGTTTTAAACTTAGGAATGCTTGGATGGATTATTTGGTTTGCACGTCATGCAGTTTTAGACAGACTTCAACGTCATGCATCTATAGGTTATGCATCTTTGGCTTTGTTTTTTATAGAAGTTTGGTTTTTTGCTTCAAAACTAGGCTTTGTAAATACTGACTCATTTGCTATTTTAAAAATAGCTACGGGTGCAATAGTAGTTCTCATTTTACTGGCACTTCGTCGTGTAAATATGGAAGCGATAAATGAGTTGATGGAAGATAAGGGGATTGATGATGTATTTTTATCCCGTCCGCCTAAGACCAATTTAGCGATATTTAGCGTTATAGTTTTTACAATAGTTGAATTTTTATATCCAAACAACTCTGCTCTTGGCTGGATAGGTTTGGCAAGCGGTGCAGCAATACTTGGTATTACGAGCGAGTATAAGCTGGAGGAAAAATTTATACTAAATCAGCCTTATGTGATTTACTTAGGATTTATTTATATTTTGTTGGCACTGGGATATTTTTTAATGGGTTGGGATATTTTAAATCCGAATATTGATGCACTAAACCATTTTAGGCACTTTATAACTGCAGGTGGAATAGGTCTTTCTTATGTTGTAATTATGTTGATTATCACTTGGATACATACGGGTCGTCATTTAACGTCAAATATCTATACGCATCTAATGGTAGCATTAATAATAATCGCTACCTTTATGAGAGGGCTTGTACCTTTTTACGAAGAGTATGCAAGCGAGTTGTATTTGTATTCAAGTATTATATGGAGTATTCCTTTTGCTATCTATATAAAAGAGTTTTTTAAATTTTTATTAGCACCTCGTGCCGATGGAATAAAAGGTTAGTTATTAAAAACAATTATCATTTTTTAGCTTGCTTTAATATGATATTCATTATCATTATGCAAACTATTTAAAGAAATTAGATGAAAACACTATTTGATTGTAAAAAAGCGTGCAAAGTAAAAGTTAAAAAACTAAATGCACAACCTGATTTAAAACAAAGATTTATCTCTTTTGGAATAATGAAAGATGCAGAGTTGGAAGTTCTTCAACATACTGCCAGAAAAAGTACCGTTGAGATAAAAGTCGGTTCGATGCAAATAGCTTTGCGTTCAAATGAAGCAAAGCTTATAGAGGTGGAAAAAATATGATAGAGCAGGCTAAAGTTTGTCCCGTTACGGCTAAACACATAAAAGTAGCACTTGTAGGACAACCAAACGTCGGTAAGAGTATGCTTATCAACTCAGTATCAAATGCCCACCTTCACGTAGGGAACTTTACGGGTGTAACGGTTGAGAAAACAGAAGTTCTTTTTGATTACAAAGATTACCATTTTACTATTGTTGATTTACCGGGGACATATGCACTAAACGATTATACGATTGAAGAGAGGGTTACTCACGGTTATTTGACTTCAAATGATTATGATTTGATTATAAACGTAGTAGATTCGACAAATTTGGCTAAAAACCTGCAACTTACGAGTGAGCTTTTAACTCTGGGTAAAAAAGTCGTAATAGCGCTTAATATGAGTGATGAAGCCGAAAAAGAAGGTATAGAGATAGATGCTTCTTATATGAGCGAACTCCTAGGTGTGGAGTGTATAAAAACATCGGCTCAAACAAAACTCGGAATAAAAGAGCTTTTAGAATCGTTAATACAAAACTATGAAAAAGAGTATTCAAACTCTAAACTTATTTTCTCAGAAGCGGTTGAAGAAGAGATATCAAATATATCCTCATATTTACAAAAACACAAATATGAAGCTGAAAATACATATAGAAACATAGCGATTAACCTTTTAAAAAATGATAAATTGACATATGCAAAACTACATGACGAACCATTATGGACTGAACTTCAACCCGTTTTGGTAGAAGCTTCAAAACACGTAGAGTTACATCACCTAAACGATGATATAAAAGAGGTTTTCGCAGAGGAGTATGCAGCATTTAACAAAGGTGTGGTTGCCGAAGTTTTAAAAGAAAAAACAAAACTGCAAGAACGTACTTTAACAGAGAAAATAGATGATGTTTTAATTCATCCGCTTGCAGGTATCCCTATATTTTTATTTCTAATGTGGTCGCTTTTTCAGCTTACTTTTGAGATAGGCTCAATCCCGATGGATTGGATAGATGCATTTTTTGGCTGGGCAGGAGATACGATAGGTGCTACTATTTCAAACGATGATGTTCGCTCACTAATAGTAGATGGTATTATCGCAGGTGTAGGAGCGGTTGTTCTTTTTGTTCCCAATATTGTTATTTTGTTTATCGGAATCGCACTTTTAGAATCAACGGGCTATATGTCAAGAGTTGCATTTTTGCTAGATGGATTTTTTCACAAATTTGGTATGCATGGGCAGAGTTTTATCCCTCTTGTAACAGGTTTTGGATGTTCTATACCTGCATATATGAGTGCAAGAATACTTAAAAACGACCGTGACAGACTTCTTACTCTTTTTGTTATAGGATTTATGTCATGCGGTGCAAGGCTTCCCGTATATGTACTTTTTGCAGGTGCTTTTTTCTCTGAAGAGATGGCTGGAAATGTACTCTTTGCTATATATGTAGGCGGTGCGATGATTGGTTTAATAGCTGCAAAAATATTAAAACTTACAGCATTTAAAGGTGTGGATGAACCTTTTGTTATGGAGATGCCAAAATATCGTCTGCCATCGCTAAAACTTGTATGGCATACGGTTGTTACTAAAACATGGATGTATCTTAAAAAAGCGGGTACTTTTATTGCGGCTGCATCTATGCTGATATGGTTTTTGAGTAATTATCCGAAAAATTTAGAAGTACAAGAGAGCTATGAAGCTAAAATAGAGTTAGCAAAAACGGATGAGCAAAAAATCGCTTTTGAAAATACTCTGGCTGAAGAGCTTTTGGAAAAAAGTTATTTAGGGCAAATCGGAAAGTTTACAGAACCTATATTTGCTCCTCTTGGATTTGACTGGAAGATGAACGTAGCACTTCAAACGGGACTTGCCGCAAAAGAGGTAGTCGTATCTACGCTTGGTGTTTTGTACTCGCTGGGTAATGAGGTTGATGAGGAAAATGCATCTTTGAAAAATATTATAAAAAATGAGATGAGTTTTGCATCAGCCATGGCATTTATAGTCGTTGTTATGGTTTATCTGCCTTGTTTGGCAGCTTCGATTGTTTTTACTCGTGAAGCAGGACATATTAAATATTTCTTTTACCTTTTAGGCTTTACGTCAATTGTAGCCTATTTGCTTGGATTTATTACATACAATATAACTCTTTTACTTTAAAGTAGATTTTTTATAGATATAATATTGTGTTAACTTCATGTTAAAAACAAAAGGATAAAATTTTCTCATGAAAAAAATATTAATGATAGAAGATGATTTAGAATTAGCCGAGATTTTAACAGAATATCTTGAGCAGTTTGAGTTTGAAGTAGTAACCGAAGATGATCCTTTTAAGGCTGTAAGCATACTAAAGTTAGAGCCTTTTGATTTAGTTATATTAGACTTGACTTTACCGGGTATGGACGGTCTTGAAGTATGTGAGTCTATACGTGAGCGTCAAGATATCCCTATAATAATCTCAAGTGCAAGAAGCGATGTTACAGATAAAGTAAAAGCACTTGAACTCGGAGCTGACGATTATATGCCAAAACCATATGATCCTCGTGAACTAGAAGCACGCATCCAGTCGGTTCTGCGTAGATATGCTGCAAAAGTTGAGGCAAAAGAGGAATCAAAATCTGATTTTAAATGTGACAAATCGTCAATGACTATTACATATAAAAACAGAAATATAGAGCTTACAAATGCGGAATTTGGAATACTATCATACATGATAAGCAAACAAGGTCTGGTTGTATCTCGTGAAGATTTAATCCATAACGTAAATGCCATAAATGAAGACTCGTCAAACAAAAGCATCGACGTAATGGTAGGTCGTATTAGAAATAAACTAGGCGATAAAACTCTGATTGAATCTGTTCGTGGTGTCGGATACAAACTTTTAAAGTAGATGATTAACCGTCACGGAGTCTTAATAACCGTACTATTTGCACTAATAGTATCTTCAATAAGTGTAAGTGCGGTTTTTTGGGAATTTTATAAGTTAAATAAAAGTCAATATATAGACCATATATTTACAAAGCACGCAATAATCACTCAAATATACACCCAGCATCAACAAAAAAAGACATCCAGCGTAATGTTAGAAGCTAATCTTGCCGTGTATAAACTTAATATCGTAGATACTGATAATATAAATACAATAGCTAATAAAGGAAAGTTTTTAAAGCAGGAAAGCTCAAAAAGCGTGGATAATCAGTTAATGATGAATTCAAGAGGTTTTTATACGCAAAAAATAATCAGCGATATCCGTACATCAATGTTCTCATACAAAAATAAAATTTACTTTTTTGTCCAAACTCCAAACGGTTCAATTCTTATTGAAGACGAAGAGTTAAAACCGTACAAGTATTTTAATCTTTTATATACCTATACTACTGTTTTGCTAATTATTTTTATATCGTTTTTTCTGATTTTACAAAAGCTTCGCCCACTTATTAGATTGCGTCGCAAAATAGCAGTTTACGGTGATGGGGATATGAATATAAGCTTTAAGATGCGAGGAAGTGATGAAATAGCATCTATAGCAAACGAACTTGAAGCTACAAAAGATAAAATCAATAATATTATGGATTCTCGTACACTCTTCTTAAGAAACATAATGCATGAACTTAAAACGCCTATAGCAAAAGGGACAATTGCTACACAGATGCTTGATACAGATAAGCAAAAAGATAGATTTAGTTCAATATTCGGTCGTTTGGAATCTTTGGTAAATGAGTTTGCACTGATTGAAGAAGTAACAAGTCTCGGTGATAAAACAGAGTTTAAAGAATACAGAATTATAGATATAATAGACGGTGCTATTGACATGGCTATGGCAGAAAGAGACAGTGTAGATGTAGATATAGACTCCAGTGTAAAAATAGAGGTAAACTACAGACTATATACTACGGCAATAAAAAATATGATAGATAACGGTATAAAATACTCTCCGGATGCAAAAGTAAAAATCAGAATGATAGGGAATGAACTCTCTTTTGAGAGCAAGGGGGAATGTTTAAAACATCCTTTAAAATATTATATTGAACCCTTTACAAAAGAGAACCCTTCTAAAAATAGTTTTGGACTTGGTTTATATCTTGTAGATTCTATTCTAAAAGCGCATAATAGGGTTTTAGCTCATGAATATGAAAACGGTATGAATAGATTTATATTTGCATAAGAGTAAATGTGTAAACTAATGCAATGAGAAATTTAGCAAATTTAAGAAAGCGTGTCAAATTTATAGTATTTGTCGTTTTCCCACTTTCCTTTTTTGCTTTTGGATGGTTTAGTCATTCGGTATATTATCCGATGTTTAACGGTTCATCCGTACTTGATGAAATAAAAAGAAATAAAATTTTAAAAGTTGTTTTGCTTAATGCCCCGAGTACTTACTATATAGGTGCAAACGGTCCACAAGGTTTTGAATATGACCTTTTAAAAGATTATGCAAAGCATTTGGGAGTTAAGCTCAAAATTACTCCTGCAAATACTACGAAAGAAGCTATAGAGTTAAGCAAAGATAATAACTATCATATAATATCTGCCGCTTTGGCAAAAACACCAAAAAGGGTAAAAAAATTTAATTTTGGACCCTCTTATTTTGAGGTTCAAGAACAGGTAATTTGTAACAGAAATATGTTAAGAGCCGGTAAGTTCCCGCGTGCCGTAGAGGACTTGGAAGGTTTGCATGTAAGTGTGGGTGAAGACACAAGCTATAGTGAAACCATAAGGGACCTTCAAGAAGACGGGTTTGATATAAATGCCAGTTTTACTTCAGAATATTCAACCGAAGAGTTACTTGAACAGGTCGCTAACAATACTATAGATTGTACACTTGCAGATTCAAATATATATTCATTAAACCAAAGATACTTTACAGAAATAGCGATGGCATTTACAATCAGTGGACGTGAACAGCTGGCATGGGTTTTAACGCCTGATTCTAAAGATTTAGAATCAGATATGTATTCATGGTTAAATTCGTATAATCAAAGCGGAAAGATGGCAGAGTTAAAAGACCATTATTACTCCCATATTTTATATTTTGATTATTATGACACCAAAATGTTTTATAAAAGGATAAAATCCAGACTTCCAAAATATGAAAAGTATTTTAAAATAGCTTCCGATAAATATGATATACCATGGAGTTTAATAGCGGCACAATCATATCAAGAATCTCATTGGAATCCAAAAGCCAAGAGTTTTACAGGTGTGCGAGGACTTATGATGCTCACACGCTCAACTGCAAAACACGTAGGCGTAAGAAACAGACTAGATCCAAAACAAAGTATATTAGGCGGTACTAAACATTTAAAAAAGATGATTGAAAGTGTCCCTTCAGGTGTTGAAGGTGAAAACCGTTTAAAATATGCATTAGCCGCTTATAATATAGGGATGGGTCATGTAAAAGATGCACAGGTTTTAGCTACAAAATTCGGTTTAGATAAAAATGTATGGAGTGATTTAAAAACCGTATTGCCTCTTTTATCTCAAAAACGCTATTACAGGTCTTTAAAATATGGATATGCCAGAGGAAGCGAGCCTGTAAGATATGTAGAATCAATTTATGATTACAGAGATATTTTGGAAAATTCAACTAATGAAAAAGAAGTAGAAATCGATAAAGTTGGTGTAGTTACAAAAACCGATGAGTTAAATAATTCTAAAGTAAAAGAGAAAGTAGAATAAATAAAATTTATATTCAGTTGCTAAAAAGCGTATAAGTGTATAATTCAAAAAGATAAAAAATAAGGATATGGGATGAAAGTAAATAAATTTAACTTACTGGCCGTGGGGATGCTGGTTTTGAGTAGTACGGCTTATGCTGATTTAAAAAACGACAAGATAACATTAAAACCTAATATGACTTTACAATACAATACTAAGCAAAAGAGTGTTGATTCTCTTAGTGATATGTTTAGCGAAGGTGAATTTTTTGGAAGATTCAGGGTAAATACTTTTAAGTGGGATTGGTCTAAAAGTGTTGCAGGAAGAGACAATAAAGCTTTAGGCGTCGGCGGTAGTATTGTATATAGATCTGCAAAATTAAATGGTTTAAGTACTACAGTTGGTTTATATACGTCACAAAATCCTTCATTTTATAGAATGGATTTAGATAAAATAGATAGTGTTAAAGCAGGTAAAGATACTTTCAGCCGTGCCGATACGCAAGCTACGGGAAATTTTGGTATGAGTGTGCTTGGACAAGCCTATTTGCAATATGATATATCAAAGATATCTCTAAAGGTAGGACGTCAACTTTTTGAATCGGTTTTTACAAAATCAAACGATACCAAGATGATACCTAATACGTTTGACGGTGTAAGTGCTACGATCAAGGAACTTCCTCAAACAACTATACAATTAGGGTATTTTACCGCTCAAAAACTTCGTGACCATACAACTTCTCATGATGTTATAGCCGTAAACGGTTGGATTGAAAATGATGATTCCGCCATAAACAAAAGTTTAACGACAGCTTTAATCGGAAACGATAATGAACTGCTTATAGCTAGTTTTACAAATAAATCTATCAAAAACTTAAAAGCAAATGTTAGTATGGCGAGTGTCCCTGACGTGTTGCATAACATAACTTTGGAAGCCCATTACACGATTCCTGTCGGTGGTAACTGGAAAGTAGTACCGGGTATAAGATATATGATGCAGATAGACGGTTTAGATGCAAATGTAGCGGTTGCAAGTTTAAAGGGTGATACAAGCGGATATAAAGATATAAACGATTTGGACTCAAGTTTAGTAGCGGCACGTGTAGATGTTAAAGATAATGCCTTTTTGTTTAGACTGGGTTACTCGGAAATATCAGATAAAGCAGATATCATAGCCCCATGGCGTGGCTTTCCAACAGGTGGATTTACCCGTGCTATGGCACAGTATAACTGGTATGCAAATACCAAGACATATATGGCTAGAGTTGGATACAATTTTGATAAAGCAGGTATATTGGAAGGATTTAATATATTTGCTCGTTATGCAGTTCAAGACTTTGACGATAAAAAAGATGCCGTGCAGGCTGACAGCGATATACTACATATAGATGCTATGCAAAATATAGGGAAAAATCTTCAGGCTAAAGTTAGAGTTGGTTTAGTAAGAGCGGACGATAAGATATTAAAATCTGATTTGACATATAAAACAGACGTATCGTATAATGAATATCGTTTTGAATTAAACTACTTCTTTTAATAACTAAAAGAACTCTTTTTAAAGAGTTTCTTTTGTTTCACCGATTTCACTTAAAAAAGTTTCCATATCGTATTTTACACGATATTCAGGTGTCATAATATGTATAAGTATATCACCTAAATCTATAACAACCCAGTCTCCGCTTTCATCTACGTTATTTATATGCTCGTCCGGTTTTAAATCTTTTTTTAGATGATCCAGTAATGCCAATGTATGGCGACTTCCTAGTGATGAAGCTATGATCGCAGTATCTACAATATACTCTTTATCGCTTAAGTCAAAAACTTCAATAGCTTCAGCTTTATTTTTATCTAAAATTTCTGTTATTTTTTTTATTCTGTCTTTCAATGTATGCTCTCTTACTTTTCTTTTTTTCTAATTTCAGTAGATGAAATGTTTTCATTTACATCTAAAGTTATATATTTTTTTGGAATCTCTATATTATCTCTTTTTGCTACTATAAACGTAACAAGTTTTTTAAGTTCGTCGTAGTCTTGCCATTTATGAAGTGATTCAAGATTATCGGCACCGATTATAAGATATATTTTATCGTACATTTTAAGCAGATGCTTTACGGTTATAATTGAAGGGACTTTTTGTTTTTGTAAAACTTCAAAGTCCGATATTTCAACTTTATCGTAACTATCAAACATCTCTTTTACCATCTTAAGTCTTTGTTTGGGAGTTGAATGAGATTTTGATTTAAAAGGGTTTAGATAGGTCGGCATAATTACCACTTTATCAATTTCTTTTAAATTTTGTGCTGCTTCAACAATAGCCTTGTGTCCGGTATGCGGAGGGTCAAATGATCCGCCAAAAAGTGCAATCGATTCCATGTTTAAACGCAATTATAGCTAAGTTTTGATAAAATTGGCGAATTTATTTTAATCAGGAAAATATAATGGCATTAAAAATAGCAATTAATGGTTTTGGAAGAATTGGTCGTTGTGTTGCAAGAATTGCGGCAAAAAGAGACGATGTTGAAATAGTGGCTATCAACGATATGGCTAGTATGGATATGATGTTGTATTTGCTAAAAAACGATTCTGTTCACGGCAGTGCTACTAGTGAAATTGAACAAGTTAACGAAAATACAATATCTATTGACGGACAAGATATTCGTATATTTAGCGACCGCGATCCTAAAAACCTAGACTTTGCATCTTGCGGTGCCGATATGGTACTAGAGTGTACGGGTGTGTTTTTGACTCAAGAGAGTGCTCAAGTACACATTGATAACGGTGTTGAAAAAGTTCTTTTCTCGGCTCCTGCAAAAGACAAAGAAACAGCTACTTTTGTTATGGGTGTAAATGAAGATTTATACGATGGACAAAAAATCGTATCAAATGCTTCTTGTACTACAAACTGTCTTGGTCCCGTTGCAAAAGTACTTGACGATGCATTCGGAATTGAAAAAGGTCTTATGACTACTATTCACTCATATACGAATGATCAAAATATCCTTGATGTGAAACACTCAAAAGACAAACGTCGTGCACGTGCCGGTGCAATAAATATGATTCCGACTACAACAGGTGCTGCTAAAGCTATCGGTTTAGTTCTTCCGCAACTTCAAGGTAAATTACACGGTCAAAGTGTTCGTGTACCTACTCCTGATGTTTCAATGGTTGACTTAAACGTCATAGTTAGTAAAAAAACTACAAAAGAGGAAGTAACGGCAGCATTTAACAAAGCGGCTGAAACTAACTTAAAAGGTCTATTGTTTATGGATAAAGAGATGCGTGTATCTCAAGACTTTGTAGGTTGTGAGTACAGTTCAATCGTTGCAGAGGACTTAACTCAGGTCATAGACGGTGATATGGTAAAAGTTATGGCTTGGTACGATAACGAGTGGGGTTATTCAATGCGTTTAATAGACATGGCTATCCATATTTCTAAGTAAGGGTGAGAATTGGAACTACTAAGTATTAAAGAGTTAGATTTAGCAAGTAAAAAAGTATTTATTAGATGTGATTTTAACGTGCCTATGGATGAGTACTCAAATATCTCCGACGATAGACGTATCCGTTCTGCTTTAGCTACGGTTAACTACTGTTTAGATCAAGATTGTGCCGTTATTTTAGCTTCGCATCTGGGTCGTCCAAAAGGCGAAGTGAATGAAAAATATTCTTTAGCACCTGTTGCACGCAGATTGGGACAGCTTTTAAAAAGAAATGTAATTATGGCTAAAGACGTCGTAGGCGATGATGCTATCTCAAAAGCAAATGAGTTGAAAAACGGAGAAGTTTTACTTTTGGAAAATCTTCGTTTTGAACCGGGCGAGACAAATAACGATGAGGAATTGTCAAAAAAACTGGCATCTATGGCAGAATATTACATAAATGATGCGTTCGGCGTATCACATCGTGCCCACTCTTCGGTTGAGGGGATTACCAAGCTTTACGATAACAAGCATAAAGCATCAGGCTTTTTATTATCAAAAGAGATTAAGTTTTTTGGAAAACTTATAAATCAGCCTGTTCGCCCTTTTGCTGCTATTGTTGGTGGAAGTAAAGTTTCGGGAAAACTAGAAGCACTTATAAACCTTCTACCAAAAGTGGATAAAATATTTATCGGCGGCGGTATGGCATTTACATTTTTAAAACAAATGGGTTACGATATCGGTTCATCTCTTGTAGAAGACAATTTACTAGAAGATGCACAACATATCATGGATGAAGCTAAAAAGCTTGGTGTTAAGTTTTATCTCCCAATTGACGTAATTGCGGCTGAAAAATTTTCTGAAGATGCAGTAAGTAAAATCGTTACATCACAAGAGATTCCTAGTGAGTGGATGGGACTCGATATTGGTCCTGCTACGGTTAGACTTTACCGTGAAGCATTAAATGATGTTCAAACCGTACTGTGGAATGGACCAATGGGTGTGTATGAGATGGAAAAATATGCACGCGGTTCAAACAAGATAGCTCATTTTGTTGCAGATTCTTACGCGACTACCGTTGTAGGCGGAGGAGATACTGCAGATTTAGTTCAAAGAGTCGGTCTTGATGAAGAGATGACTTTTATCTCAACAGGCGGCGGAGCTTCTTTAGAGTTGCTTGAAGGAAAAACACTTCCTGGTGTAGCACCGCTTATAAAGGAGTAGTATGGTTATTGCATCTAACTTAAAAACAAATCTTACTCGTGAAAAGACTATATCTTACCTGATGGATGTAGAAAATTTTTTAGATGAGATTAAGTCGAATCAAGATGTTTACGTATTTCCTGCGCAAAGCTCTTTAAATCCGCATCACGGTAAAGTAACGCAAGGTGCTCAGAATGCATATGCGACTAAAAACGGTGCATTTACCGGAGAAATTGGGCTTGAACAACTTGAAGAGTTTGATGTTAAAACTATTTTAATAGGTCATTCGGAGAGACGCCATATATTAGGAGAAACCCAAGAAGCAATAGCACAAAAGTTTAACTTTTATAAGACACAAGGTTTTAAAATAGTTTATTGTGTGGGTGAACCACTAGAAGTTAGAGAAGAGGGTGAAGATGTTATGATGAAATATCTTGAACTTCAATATGAAGGGATAGATCTTGATTATGAAAATTTAATCATAGCGTATGAACCGGTATGGGCAATAGGTACAGGAAAAACACCGACTTTAGAAGATATTTCTAAAATTCATTTAAAATTAAAAGAAAAATCATCTGCTCCGCTTTTATACGGTGGCAGTGTAAAAGTTGATACTGCTTTGGATATTTTAAAATGTGACGGTGTGGACGGTGTTTTAGTGGGTAGCGGTGCTTTGAAAGTTGAAAACTTTTGTAAAATGATACAGTTCGCAGATGAACTAAAAAATAACTAAATAAGGATTCATAGATGATAATGAAGGGTAAGAAAGGTTTAATCGTAGGTCTAGCAAATAATAAGTCAATAGCTTACGGAATAGCACAAGCTTGTGCAGCTCAAGGTGCTGAAATGGCATTTACTTTTTTAAATGATGCTCTTAAAAAAAGAGTTGAACCTATAGCAGAAGAATTTGGAAGCTCAAATGTATATGAACTAGACGTGTCAAACGAAGAGCATATGTTGAGTATTGCGGATAAAATTAAAGCCGATATGGGTGAAATAGACTTTGTTGTGCATTCTGTAGCATTTGCTCCAAAAGAAGCTTTGAGCGAAGATTTTATGAAAACTACTAAATCTGCTTTTAATATAGCTATGGAGATATCTGTATATTCTCTAATAGATTTAACTAATCGTTTAGAAAGCGTTTTAAGTAAAAATGCTTCTATATTAACTCTTTCATATCTTGGCGGACCTCAATATATTGCTAACTATAATGTAATGGGTGTAGCAAAAGCTGCACTTGAATCTACGGTTAGATATATGGCGGTTGAACTTGGACGTAAAGGTCAAAGGGTAAATGCTATAAGTGCAGGTCCTATTAAAACATTGGCAGCTGCAGGAATAGGTGATTTTAAACAAATACTTAACTGGAATGAAATTAATGCACCGCTTAAGAAAAATGTAACTATTGAAGAAGTTGGAAATTCGGCAATGTATCTTCTAAGTGATTTAGCTTCAGGTGTCACGGGTGAAGTTCATTATGTTGATAGCGGTTATAATATTATGGGTATGGCTGCGGTAGAAAAAACTGAATCAGGAAAAACTGTCCTTTGTTGGGATGAAAAATAATTAAACTTCTTTTAACTTCTTTATGAATCATATAGTTGATTAATTTTTAATCAACTATATGATTAAAATAATCTATTTTCGTATTATAATTTTCTAATCACAAACAAAGGAAGAAAATGAAATTAATTAAGATGAGTTTAGCGGCAGCACTATTAGCTGGTTCAAGTGCGTTTGCTATTGAAAATACAAAAGTAAGCGGAGATGCAAAATTATTTTACTCTACCGATGATGCTCAGCATGTTACGGCTAGCGGTATTAAAGATTCAATGTTTGACCAAGATACGTCTATGGGTGAAGCTTCTTTAAATCTAACTCTAAGTACGGATTTAACTGATAAAATAAAAGCAAGTGCTACTTTTAATGCTATTAGTACTTTAGGTCTTTACAATAACCTAGTAGCTGCTACATGGACAGGTGGGATTCAAGATAACTACTTCTTCAGCGAAGCTTGGTTAGCTGCTACTGAAGGAAAAACTACATTTAAAGCAGGTCGTATGTTATTAGATACTCCACTTGTATTTAGTGAAACTTGGTCTGTAGTTCCAAATAGTTTTGAAGCAGCGGTTGTAATGAATCAAGACTTACCGGATACAACGTTAGTTGGTGCATATGTTGGTCAGCATAACTCGGCAGCTACGGTTGCAGGTGTCGGTAACAAGACTATGGATATAGATGTTGACGGTGACACTGTAGGTGATGATGCAAGAAGTAATATTTTTGAAAGTTTTTATAACGGTGCGTATGCATTTGGTGTAGTAAATAATTCATGGAAGCCTTTAACGGCTCAAGCATGGTATTACAGTGCTCACGATGCAGTTACCGCTTATTGGTTACAAGCTGATTTAGAATGTCAACTTGTAGAAGGTATAAGCTATGGTTTACAATTCACTGAAACTGATTATGATAAAGTATTATTAGGCTCAGCACAAGACAGTTCAAACGATGCATTTGCTGTTAAAGTAGCTTATGAGATGAAAGATACTTTTGCAGTGTCTGTGGCATACTCACAAACGGGTAAAGATAGTAAAAACGGAGCAGGTGCAGGTGCAAACCTTGCTACTGGTGCTCAGTCTAAATTATATACAGAAGCTTGGTGGTACTATGGTAAAATCACTCAGAACGACACAACGGCTTATAATTTAACCGTAACTGCTCCTGTTGGCGGTTTTGACTTAGGTGTATATGCTACTAGTGCAACAGCTAAAAACGGTATAGCTGTAGGTAAGGATGATGACTTTTTAGAAGTTACTTTAGAAGTTGCAAAATCATTTGGTGATTTAGATGCCGGTGTATATTACATCTATACTGATTCAGATTCCGATAATGTTGATGCTATTACAGGTAAAGGTAAAGACTACGGTACAGCTCAAGTTTATTTGACATATAACTTCTAACTCGTCTTAGATATTATGCCGCCTCATGCCAGCATGGGGCGCAAAGTTTTTTTCATTCGATTTATCCCATCCGCATCCTGTTTTAAAGAGTAATCTTTTCCGTGGATGGGTTAAATATCTTCAAATTTGCTATAATTCTCTCATGTCAAATATACTAACTAAAATCTTCTATATTTTTATTATGTTGATACTTATCTCTATAATATCTTTTTTGGCAATTCATGCAGCACCAAACTCTTTTTTAAGTGCAGGTGAATTAAATCCCAATATGACAAAAGAGGCAATTGCAGCTTTAAAAGCTATATATGGTCTTGATAAGCCTTTGATTGAACAATATAAAGACTGGGTTATAAATATATTTTCTTTAAACTTCGGTATCAGTTTTGTAAGCGGACAAGAGGTAAGCATAGAGATACTAAAACGTTTACCTATCACTTTAATAATGAACATAACGGCTTTAATTGCCGTTTTTATCATCTCACTATATCTTGGAATAAAATCGGCTTTGAATTATGAAAAAAGGAGTGATTATATTATTCGCCAAATCTCATTAGTCTCTTTTTCAATGCCTAGTTTTTACTTGGCACTCTTATTTATAATATTTTTTTCTCTACAACTGGATTGGTTTCCGATAGCAGGACTTCATTCTATTGAAGCTAAAAGCGGAGTTTCTTATTATACCGATATGGCATGGCATCTGGTATTACCGGTAAGTGTAATGATATTTGTCGGTCTTGGCAGTATGATAATATACATACGCTCATTAACTTTGGAGATATTAAAGAGTGATTATTATTATTTTGCACTCTCTAGGGGACTAAACAAGAATCATCTCCTTCGTTATTACATTTTTCCAAATTTATTACCGCCGATTATTACACTACTTGGTCTTTCTCTTCCTGGACTTATAGGCGGTAGTGTAATCTTAGAATCAATCTTTGGAATCGAAGGAATGGGACAACTGTTTTTTATGTCGGCATTAAGTCGTGATTACCCTATTATTATGGGGATACTGATTATAACAGCTTTTTTGACTTTGCTTGGGAACATGGTTGCAGATTTAATTCTATTAAAATTAAATCCATATATTAGTAGAAACTAAACACGATTTTAGCTTAAAGAAAACTTTTAAATTATATTAGTTAAAAATAAAAATAGATATTATATTTTAATTCGGATAAAATTACTCCGAATTAAAAATTAGAGCATAATGTGCTCTTACCAAAGGATAAAAAATGAAAAAAATTGTTTTAGCGACAGCTTTATTATTAGGTAGCCTTCAAGCAGATAATATCGTACACTACGATACCAAAGAAGCAAAGACTTCAAGTATTTCTAAACCTAACTATCCAAATAACGATATTCATACAAAATAAGGTTATAACCTGTTTTAGGGGTCTTAACAGACCTCTAAAAGGAATTTAGTTTCTCTTTCATTAATATTATGAGAACAGTGCCTCTAGTGCATCTACACCATCTTTCTTTTCTTCTGCTTCTATTGCTTCGGCAGATTCATCAGTTGTAGCTCCATCAATTTCGTTAAGTTCGATATCCATCCCTGTTAGCATCGAAGCAAGACGAATATTTATACCGCTTTTACCGATTGCTTTTGATTTTTGATCAGCTGGAAGAGATACGATAGCTTTTTCGGCTTTTCCATCTTCATCTTTAACTATTTCCACGCTAGATATAATAGCAGGGCTCATAACACGGCTTAAAAATAACTCAGGTATAGACGTATATTCTATACAGTCGATATTCTCGCCTTGAAGTTCGGCACTAACGGCATTTATACGAACACCTTTTACCCCAACCGTAGAACCTACGGCATCTACTTGCGGGTGAGTTGAAATAAGTGCTACTTTTGCACGTTGTCCCGGAATACGAGCAGATTTTTCAATTATAACCGCACCGTCTTTTATCTCAGGCACCTCTAACGTTAAAAGTTCTTCTAAAAATTTAGGGCTTGTACGTGAGAGTTCAATACTTATTCCATCGTATTTATCCATATTTACACGTCGAACAACCGCTTTTAAGTGATCCCCAACTTCAAAGCTTTCACCTTTTATACGACTCTTCATCGGAAGCACGGCACGAATTTCATCAACTTCTATAAATGTAGAATTTTGAGAATCTACACTTGTTACACGACCGCTTACAAGTGTACCTACTTTAGATTTATATTTGTTATATACGTCGTCTTCTACTGCACGCTGAACATGATACTCTATTTCACGGTGAAGTTGTGAAGCACCTGTACGGCCATACTCTTCTAAGTCATGCGGAACTTGAAGCTGATCATCGAGTTCTACTTGATCGTCATAATCTCTAGCTTCAGAAATTGCCATCAGTGTAGGTGCTATCTCTTCATCATTTAATCTTTCGTCATCATCTGCAACAACCGTGATTATTTGAACCAAATCTATAGTTTTTGTATCTTCGTTTATGGTCGCTTCATATGCAAAATTTTTATCTATAACACGTTTTGCAGTTTGAATAAATGCAGTTTTTAATGCTTCTTTTACTTTTTGGGGAGTTAAACCTTTTTCATGTGCAATAGCATCTACAATATCTAATATTTTTTCCACAGTATAGTCCTTAATTTAGGTCGTTCATAAAAAACAATGATAAAAATTTTGGGATTTCTTATGAAGTTCGCAATTATATCAAAAAAGTGTTAAAAATCATCTTTAATAGGTTTTTTAACACTTTTTTACTATAATGCAAGCAATATAAAGAATCATAAGGATATAGATATGGATTTAAAATTTGCAAGAACAGAGTTAGATGCAAAACCTAAAAAAGCAGATATAAAAAAAATAGAAGAGAGTGTAGAAAAAAACGGTAGTGTAATTTTTTATTTTGACAGAGAAAATTCTCATAAAGATTTGCTTGAACTTCAAGATTATTTTGAAGAAAAAGGTAAAGGTTTTTATATGAATGAAGTTAAATTCGGTTTATCAGATAACGAATATATGTACCAAGTTCATATTATAGACTAAGAGAGTATTAATTGAGTAAAAAGGTATTTATTGAGACTTTAGGTTGCGCTATGAATGAGCGTGATACCGAACATATGTTGGCAGAGTTAAATGAAAAAGAAAATTTTTCACAAACAGGTGACTTTAAAGAAGCAGATTTAATTCTTATTAATACCTGTTCGGTTAGAGAAAAACCGGTCTCAAAGCTTTTTTCGGAACTCGGCATTTTTAACAAAAAGAAAAAAGAAAATGCTAAGATAGGTGTATGCGGTTGTACGGCATCTCACTTGGGAAAAGATATTATTAAACGTGCACCTTATGTAGATTTTGTCCTAGGGGCTAGAAATGTAAGTAAGATAACAGAAGTTTTACATAAGCCAAAAGCAGTAGAAGTCGATATAAATTATGATGAGAGCGAATTTGCTTTTAAAGATTTTAGAACATCCCTTTATAAAGCCTATATAAATATCTCTATTGGTTGTGATAAACAGTGTACATACTGTATCGTTCCTAAAACACGCGGTGAAGAGATTAGTATCCCTTTAAACCTGATTGTTGATGAGGCAAACCGTGCAGTTAACAGTGGAGCAAAAGAGATATTTTTACTTGGTCAAAATGTAAATAACTACGGTCGCCGTTTTAGCGGTAAACATGACAAAGTCAACTTTACTAATCTTTTACAGGAACTCTCAAAAATAGAAGGATTAAAACGTATCCGTTTTACATCTCCGCATCCGTTTCATATGGATGATGAGTTTATTGAAGAGTTTGCAAAAAATCCAAAAATATGTAAATCTATGCATATGCCGCTTCAAAGCGGAAGTACAAAAGTACTAAAAGATATGAAACGCGGTTACTCTAAAGAGTGGTTTCTAAACCGTGTAGAAAAACTTCGTTCAATGGTACCTGATGTCAGCATCTCCACCGATATAATCGTGGCATTTCCGGGTGAGAGCGATGAAGATTTTAACGATACTATAGATGTTATGGATAAAGTAAAGTTTGATCAGATATTTTCTTTTAAATATTCAGCCCGTCCGGAAACGGAAGCTGAGCATTTTACAAATGTAGTTAATCCTGAGATCGCTTCACAGAGGCTTACATTTTTACAAGACTTATATACCAAGCATCTGGATGAAAAGATGGCTTCTAAGCTTGGAAATATTTATGAAGTATATTTTGAAGATTTAAATGCCGATGGTTATGTAAGCGGTAGAAGTGATAATAATCTGGTAATAAAAGCTAAAGGAAGTGAAGAACTTTTAGGTAAATTTAGAAAGGTTAAAGTTACTTCAATAGGTAGGAGTATTTTAAGCGGTGAAATTGTTAACTAAGCAACAAAAAAGGTCACTTGCCCTTTTAATTATACCGTTTATCGGATCTTTAATAATAAGGTTTTTATATTTTACCAATAAAAAAAAGTTTCATGCACCTGATACTCTTACGGATGAGAGTTTTATTATGGCATGTTGGCACGGGGAGTTGTTGATGATTCCGTATGCTTATCTGCGTTATAAAGAAATACCGAGTGTCAAACTTTTTATATCTGAACATTTTGACGGTGAACTAATAGCAAAGACACTCGGTTTTTTTGGTTTTGGGACGATTCGAGGTTCTACAACACGCGGTGGTGCAAAAGCTTTAATCCAAGCTATAAAAGAGATAAAGAGCGGTTCCGACATAGGAATTACACCAGATGGTCCAAAAGGTCCTAGACATCAAGTACATGATGGTATAATAGCAATAGCACAAAAAACCAAGAAAAAAATAGTACTTGTTGAAATTAAACCGAGTAAGTATTGGCAATTAAAATCTTGGGATAAGTTTATAGTTCCAAAACCTTTTGGAGAGTTAAACTATTTTATATCTGAGCCGATAGATGTAAGCGAGTTAGAATTTGAAGAGGCAAGAAAACTTATAAAAGAAGGATTACTAAGTCATGAACACTAAGCTTGTAATAATTTTATTTTCATTGTTTACAGTGTTGTTTATGGCTTTATATTTTTATTTTAATCCTTCATATCAAAAATCACTACAAGCTAAGTATTACTATGAAATGGGTGATTATGACGAAGCTTATGCAGATGCTAAAGAAGCTTTTGAATTAGATTTGTACAATCGTATGGCAGCTACTATTATGGCACAGTCTAAAACATCATTAAAGTATGTAAATTATATCAAAGACGCAAAAGAGTATATGAAGCAGATTGATGAGATTGTTAGTAAAGATGATATCAAAGAAGCCGATAAAGCTAAAATCAGACTAATATGTGAGATTATGAACAGTGCATATGTTAAGCTTGCCCCAAGTGTCATCACAGATAAAGAACTAGTAGAAAACGCAGCATATTATCATGCCGGATTTGAGCAGTTACTTGAAAAAGTTAATAGATAAAAAACGCAAAGATTTCTGTGAATATTTGGAAAATATTCGCGGTTATTCCGATCTTAGTATTAAAACTTATAATGATGCAATAAGAGAAGCATTGTCGTATATAGAAATTTTAGAAGAAAACGGTGAAATTATCTTTGACTTGATGCCCTTCAGATTAAAAATATCAGAATTAAATTCAAAAACAATATCAAAAAAATTATCGGCTATACGTTCATTTAGCGAGTATCTAAATGAAAAAGGAATGAAAATTGTTTTAAAATCAGACAGTAGTGTTAAAGTTGCAAAAACTTTACCAAAGCCTATCTCTCACAAACACATAGTTGAGGCACTTTCTTTTGCTGATGAACAAGAGAGTTTGGTAGTAAGTCTTCTTTACACCTTAGGTCTTCGTATATCTGAGCTAGAAAAATTAAAACTAGAAGATATAAGCGAGGGTTGGGTAAGAGTGTTGGGTAAAGGTTCTAAGCAAAGGGATATACCTATTTTGAAAAATATAAAAGACGATATTGATTCTTATATACAAAATAATAATCCTAAAGTGTTTCTTTTTGAGAAAAATGATGAAGCTTTAAGCCAAAACTCACTAAGATATATTATTGCTAAAGTTTTTAAAAGGATAAATTTGAAGGTAAGCCCGCATCAGTTGCGCCATTCTTATGCTACGGAATTATTAAATGCCAATGCTCCTATAGCTGATGTAAGTGAACTTCTAGGTCATTCATCTATGGCAACTACTCAGATTTATACAAAATTAGGTTCGGCTCTTAAAAAACAAAACTATAATAATTCACATCCTCTTTGCGGAGTAAATAGTGCTGAGTAAATTCAAAACTTATCTTTATAATAATATATATATAAATATAGTGCAAAGCTCCAAAGATACTTGTATTTACGTAGAGGAGATAGATTATAAAGGTCTAAGCAATAATTATGAAGAGATATTTAATACTTCAAATAAAAGTGAAATATATGAATATATAAAAACTTTCATAAGTCGTTCTCCCATAAATTATGTATCTATTTTAGACCCATCACTCACCCAAGGTGCAGCTCCTACCTGTTCGCATCATGAAATAAAAAAGTATTGTACTTTAGAAGAATTTGAACAAATATGTGTAGATGATAAATGGTCTTATTATACATCGAAATTAGATTTATTGGATATTCAGGGAAGATATAAAAAAACAGGCTTAGATTTTATTTTTTCGCCGTTTCATATGCTTCATAAATTTTTTGCCGATAAAACAAAAGGTGAAATATCACTCTTTATTTTGGTAAATGAAGACTATATGGCATTAAGTGTGTTTGAGAGTTCAAAACTTTTATTTGCATCTTTGTTGGATATGCAAAAAGATGATGATTCCAATGATGAACTTATAATGGATGTTGATGATGATGAAGAACTGATACTAGATGATATAAAAAATAATAGTGTCGATTTAGAAGATATAGATGTTGACGATATAGAAGGTTTGGATGAAATAGATGAATTGGATGATTTAGAAACATTTGACGATATGGATGACTTTGATGCTTCGGATGAACATGAGGAACATCTGTCAATGAGTGATAAGCAAATGGAAGACTCTGTAGAGCAAAATAGTTTTGGCGAAGATTATCATAGGTTTTCACTTATCCAAAGTGCCGTTAATACTTTTTATAAAGATTCAAAGTTTGAGAGTAAGTTTATACAAAGTGTTTATGTAGCCGATGGAATCGGTCTCAGTAATGAATTTAAAAAGTTTTTGGAAGAAGAGATGTTTTTAAGTGTATTTATCAGAAAAATGGATATAGCACAGGAATTAAGTGAACTTGCCAAGGCGGAGAAGAAATGAGATATTCTTATATAAAACCTCGTAAAAAATCTTTGCTGACGGCTGAGATGAAACTTTTGTTTGCATTTTTTTCCATTAGTCTTTTTATGCTTTTAGGTACATATATTTTTCTTCTATATAAAGATATGAAATTTTTAGAAGATAAGCAAAATATTGCTATGGAAAAAACAAATCTGCAAAAAAACATCAAAGATATGGAATCAAAAATAGCTTATATCGAACAGCAAAATATAACATCCGCAAAAATATTTACACAAAATTCTGTTTTAAAAGACTCTATTAAAAACCTGTTTGATCTAGTACCGCAAAGAATAACGCTTTCACAAGCTAAGCTTTTAAAAAACGGTTTAGTTCTTTACGGTATTACACCAAATAAGGATGTATATAACTTTATGCTTCATGCACCTTTGCGTTCAATATTTCATGAAACATATAGTAGTTTTTATCCGACTGAAGGCGGTTGGCTTAGATTTGTTTCAACAAACTATATGAATGAAGATGAGTTAAGTGAATCTAGTGTAGAATCGGATTCGGAGAAAAAAGATGAATAATATCTCGAGACAGAGTATATATATTTTAATATTATCGATAATACTTTTAGTATTTGTTTTATTATTTTCTTTTTTAGCTTTGATACCTGAGGGGAAAAAGTATAGAATACAACGGGTTCAGCTTGGTAAAGAGTACAGAGATTTAAAAAGATATCAAGATTTTGAAGCACAAACTTTTGAAGAACTAAAAATACTGCAGGCTGATAACAGACATATAATAACGGCATTTGATACAGTCTTTGATCAAGACAGGTTTATAAAGAAATATAAAGCATTATTTAACACGCTTGAATTAACAAAAGCTCAAAATTTAGAAAAAGAAGACGGTTTCAGCGTATATAACGTTAAAACAAGTTCAAAAATAAGCTCGCCTGCAACATTTTATAAGTTTTTGGATGAGGTAAATAAAAGTGATTGGATTGTAGCGGTTAATTTTCCAATAGACTTTAAGCGTGAAGGGGAGGTTATAAACTCATCTTTTCAGATGAAAGTTTATTCTAACTCTAAAGATTCAAATACTTCTAAGTGATTATAGAAATAAGCTCTTAGTTTTGGCTCTATTTTAAGTTTTCTCATTCTTTCTTTAAACTCTTTTGACATTTTTGTATCTTTATCTATATATGGTGCTATAAATATATACTCTTTGTGAAAATTAACTACAAATTTTCTTCCGACTACTAAAGTATTATTTGTCTTTAAAAGCTCTCTCTCATTCGCACTTAACATATAGTTTTGTGATTTTAAATACTTATCAATTGCATATATATCTGAGCGCTTGTTTTTTGTAGATATAAAATAGGCAAAATCATTTTTTACATTTAAATCGGTTTCTATAATAAGTGCATCTATATCGGCATCTATATATTCAAAACTTTTTTTGATTCCATCTAGATGCTCTGAAATTAAAGGATTTGTATATCCATGTCTGAAACTGTTTCTTGTATAACTCTCATCGAAGTTACTTTTGTCCTCAAAATATTTAATCTTATTATTTTTTAGATACTCTAAAAGCTCACTTTTGTCTAAATGCAAAAGTGGACGGATAAGCTTATAGTTTTTCTTATTTTGAACACTCTTCATGCCACTTAGTTCTGCACAGCCTGCACCCTTGCAAAACTGCATAAGCATCCACTCAAATCTATCGCCTAAATGATGAGCCGTAAGAAGATTGTCATAGCCATTATCTTGTATCAGACTCTCAAAAAAATCGTAACGAATCTTCCTTGCAGATGCTTCAAAGTTCGTATCTATTTTTTCAGCTTTGTGAATAAAACATTTAATATTATATTTATCTGCAAGCTCTTTAGCATAAGCTACTTCATCTTTACTTTGTACTCTTAAGCCGTAATCTACGATAGCTATATCAAACTTTATATTTGCATCTAAAAGTAAACAAAGAAGTGCGCTTGAGTCAACTCCTGCGGAAAATGCTAAAAGGTTTTTAGAGGATTTTAGATGTTCTAAAACGTCACTTTTTAGCATTAATGAACCTATTTTGAATTATCAACCGTAGCAGTGAGGATATCTCCTACAACAGAAGTGATTTTGGCTTTATAAACTTTTCCAAATTCAAGCTCAGCTTCATCGTCGGTTCTATCGTTTACATATATCTCACCGTCAATATCAGGTGCCCAGATAAGCTCTTTTGCAGAGAGTAAAAACTCATGTTCATCACTCTCTCCGTCAATCACTAACTCTACTTCCTTGCCGATTTCTGCCATAAGAGATTTTTGTAAAACTTCTGCTTTTACTTCGGCTAAGATCTCTGCTCTATCATGGATAATCTCTTTATCTATTTTTTTATCTTTCATATCGTATGCGAAAGTCGTTTCTTCATCAGAGTATTCAAATATATTTATTCTATCAAAACCGAAGTTTTCTGCAAACTCTTTCATCTCTTCAAACATCTCACTTGTTTCACCGGGATGCCCTACTATAAAACTTGTGCGGATAAACGAGTTTGGAAGTGATTTCATATAATCAAGCAGTTCAATGGTCTTATCTTTTCCAAAACCACGTTTCATGATGCGAAGCATATCATCATTTATATGCTGTATCGGCATGTCAAAATAGTTATGGAAAATTTTTGACCTACCAATATTTTGAAGTAGTTTTATAGTTGTAGTCGATGGATATAGGTATAAAATTCTTGCACTTTTTACGCCCTCTATCAGCTCTATTCTTTGAATTAACAGTGAAAGCCCGTCTTGAATATTCTGATCACGCAGGTAAGATGAAGAGTCTTGAGAGATAAAAGAAAAATCATAGTATCCCTGTTTGACAAGAGACTCGACTTCTTTGGCAATAGAATCAAGTGAACGAGAGTTTAGTTTACCTTTAAATGAAGGTATGGCACAAAAACTACAAGCCTGATTACACCCTTCGGATAGCTTTATATATGCATGGTAAGTTGAACCGGTTACTACACGTTCAGCTCCGTCAATCAGATAAACTTCATCGCTGAATCTGCTCTCTTTTGCAGCTAAAAGCTCATCAATCCTCTCATAATCTCCAACTCCCGTAAATATATCGACTTCTGGCATCTCTTCTGCCAGTTCTTCACGGTAACGTTCACTTAAACATCCTGCAACAACCAAAATGCTGTCTTCTTTTCTTGCATCGTGAAGGTTTAAAATTGTATTTACGGACTCCTCTTTTGCTGCATCTATAAAGCCACAAGTATTTACTATTATTACATCTGCATCTGCATTGTCATCAGTTAAAGAAAAGTTTTTTAATCTTCCCATCATAACTTCCGTGTCAACAAGATTTTTATTACAGCCTAAAGAGACTACGTGGAGTTTATTGCCCATTATCACTACTTATAATTTTTTTGACATTATACTATAATTGCAATATGAAAATATATGACATAGTTATTTTAGGCGGCGGTGCAAGTTCCCTTATGTGTGCGGCACATTTAAACAAATCATTAAATGTTGCAATAATAGATGCAAATGATAAATTAGCCAAAAAATTGAAAATATCCGGCGGTGGAAAGTGCAATATAACCAACAAGTATGTGGATGTACGAAATTTTGACGGCGATGCAGATTTGGTTAAAAGTGTACTTGAGAGGTTTGACAGGGATGATATGTTGCAGTTCTTGAGTAATAATAAAATAGAGCTTGAACTCAGAAAAAACAGATATTATTTTTGTAAAAAGTCTTCAGACGATATTATAAATGTTCTAAAGAAAAAATCATCTTTTGCAAAGGTGCATCTAAACACTAAAGTTTTAGATGTAAAAAAGAGTGATGAAATATTTGAAATAAATACAGACAAGGGTGTTTTTAAAACCAATTCTCTTGTTGTAGCAACTGGTGGTGAGAGTTTTAAAAATATAGGTGCAAGCGATATCGGACTTCAAATAGCTAAAAGTTTTGATATAGAAGTAAAAAATTTCACTCCCGCTCTTGCAGGACTTACAGTGCAAAAAGAGCAGTTTTGGATGAAAGAGCTTAGCGGGCTTTCATGCTACGTAAATATAAAGGTAAATGACAGAGTTATAAAAGAAGAGATGCTTTTTGCCCATAAGGGAATAAGTGGACCTGCTGTCTTGTCTGCATCTTTATACTGGAGAAAAGGAGATATCTCTATAGACTTTTTACCAAATGAAAATATACCGGATTTGATTAAGGGCAGCAAAAAACTTATATCTTCCGTTATACCATTGCCTAAAAGACTATCTAAAGCCCTTTTAGAAGCAATATATGTAAAAGATACAGAGTGTAAAAAAGTAGATGCCAAAACTAAAGAAAAACTATTAAGATTGCATAACTACTCTTTCGCACCTGCAGGAAATTTTGGTTTTTCTAAAGCAGAGGTTTCCAAAGGTGGTATAATTAGTAATGAATTAAATTTTGTTACTTTTGAGTCAAAAAAAGTTAAAAAACTTTATTTTATCGGTGAAGTGGTCGATGTTACAGGCGAGCTTGGCGGATATAATTTTCAATGGGCTTTTGGCAGTGGTATGATTTGTGCTAAGAATATTAATTATAATTAGGTAGTACATTAAGTAAATTTAAAATTTAGAATATAGGAAGGTTTTATGACAGATAGATTAAAAAAATTATTAGTTGCAGTTTTATTTGCAGCCAGTGCATCTTATGCAGGTTCAAATGATTATACATATGATTCAAGCTCTTTAGTTGCTATTGAAGGCGGATTTACTTCTATGGAAGTAAAAAATCCTAGTAATCTTGTTACAAAAGATGATTTTGGAACTGTTGGATTAAAGATAGGTGCACAAACTCGTAATGTAAGAATGTTTGTATCTTTTAGAAATGGATTTATAGATGATGATAATTACAATTATGATTATTTTTATATGTATGGAGCTGAACTTCAATATTTATTTAATTTTTCAACATCTGCAAACTTTTTTATAGGTGCAAGTGCAGGACGTATAAGCTTAAGATTTGATGATGCTACCTTAAATCAACGTGATTATGCAACTAATTATACAGGTGGAGATTTAGGCTTTAATATACATATGAATGAAAATTTTGATTTTGAACTTGGCGCAAGGTTTATTAACTTATTAGATTCAGAACATACATTAAGTGGTGTTAAGTATACATTTGATGATATTACTATGGGTTATATGAGTATAATATTTAAATATCAGATGGATTAATTTTTTATGAGTGGTGCTCGATACTGGATTTGAACCAGTGACCACCACCATGTCAAGGTGGCACTCTACCACTGAGTTAACCGAGCAAAAAAGTTAGAAATAATACACAAAAATCCCTTAAAATTTACTTCTGCAAATATTTGATTTTCTTTACTTTTAATTTAGGTAAAATTAGTGATAATTTCAAATCTAAAATACCAAAAGGTAAATTATGAATGTTGCAGAATTAGAAAATATTGGTTTAAAAAATGTCGGTGAAGTCTTTCATAACCTAAGTTATGATGAACTTATCGAACATGAAGTAAACAATAAAGAGTGTGCAGTCACTAAAAAAGGTGCGACTGCTGTTGATACGGGAATCTTTACAGGACGTAGCCCAAAAGATAAATATTTTGTAGAACGTGACCCGTCTAATAAATACATAGCTTGGGGTGATGTAAACCAAAAAGTTTCTGCTGAATATTTGATGAATTATTAGAAGTAGCGCAGAAACAATTATCCGGAAAAAATTTATATGTTACTGATGTATTTTGCGGTTCATCTGCTGCATCTAAACGCTCAGTTCGTTTTATATCTGAAATCGCTTGGCAATCTCACTTTGTAAAAAATATGTTTATTCGTCCAAGTTCTGCAGAACTTGAAGTATTTAAAGAAGATTTTGTTGTTTTAAATGCATGTAAAGCGGTAAATGAGAAGTGGGAAGAACACGGAATGAATTCTGAAGTTTTTGTTCTTTTTGATGTTGAGAGAAATATGGCAATTATCGGCGGTACTTGGTACGGTGGTGAGATGAAAAAAGGAATTTTTTCTATGATGAACTACTGGTTGCCATTAGAAGGAAAACTACCGATGCACTGTTCTGCAAATGTTGGAGCTGAGGGAGATACAGCACTTTTCTTTGGTTTGAGCGGTACAGGAAAAACTACTCTTAGTACTGACCCAAAACGTGCTCTAATCGGTGATGATGAGCATGGTTGGGATAATCACGGTGTATTTAACTTTGAAGGCGGATGCTATGCTAAAGTTATTAACCTTGATGAGAAAAGTGAGCCTGAAATCTATGGAGCTATTAAAACTAACGCATTATTAGAAAACGTTGTAATGTACGGTGAAGGTGAAGTGGATTATGAAGACTCAACTAAAACTGAAAATACACGTGTATCTTACCCGATAGAACATATTGTAAATCATAAACCTGATTTAATGGCGGGGCATCCTCAAAACATTATATTTTTAACTGCGGATGCGTTTGGTGTATTGCCTCCGGTATCAAAACTAACTCGTGATCAGGCAATGTACTACTTCTTAAGCGGATATACCGCTAAAGTTGCAGGAACGGAGCGTGGTATTACTGAGCCTGTTGCAACTTTCTCCGCTTGTTTCGGGGAGGCTTTTTTACCTCTTCATCCAACTGTTTACGCAAAACTTCTTGGTGAAAAAATCGATAAACATAATGTAAACGTATATCTTGTAAACACTGGTTGGACCGGTGGTAAATACGGTGTTGGACATAGAATGAGCATCAAAGATACTCGTGCTTGTATTAATGCTATATTAGACGGAAGTATCAATGAAAGTGAATTTGATACTACTAAAACTTTCCGCCTACAAGTTCCAAAAACTTTAGGAGATATTAATCCTGATATTCTAAATCCACGTAATGCATGGGCTGATAAAGATGAGTTTGACAGAACTCGTGACGAATTAGCTGAGATGTTTGTTGAAAACTATAAACGTTACAAAGATGGGAATGAAGATTATTCCCCATATGGACCAATAATAGGTTCTTAAATTTTTAAACAGCAGCGCATTTTCTGCGTTGCTTTATCTTCACAACTACTCTATTTTTTTACTTTTTTCTTAGTAGCTTTTTCCATATACAGCCATAAAAGTCCGCCAAACGTTACAAGAAGAAGTGGTGCTATCCAAGGTTTTTCACCTATGAGTTCAGCTAGTTTTATAAGAGGTGCACCTGAATAGTAAGCACCTAGTCCAACTACTAAAGCCCAAACTCCTGCAGAGAAAAAGTTAAGTATTGCAAACTTTTTAAAATCGTATTTCGTAAGTCCTATAGCAATAGGGATAAGTGTCTTTATACCATATACAAATTTTTGAAATAAAATAATCCAAGAACCGTATTTTTTCATCAATGCATGTGAGAGTGCTAATTTACGTCTGTGTTTGCGAAGTCCATCCATCATCATAGATTTTTGGTATCTTGCCATATAAAAAAGCATAACATCTCCAAGAGCATTTGCTATAAATGCTATAAACAGCGAGGTTGTTAAATCCATTTTTCCCATATAAGAGAGTACTCCTGCGCCAAGTAGTGCTACAAAACCACCACCAAGGGAGTATAAAAAAAGCCCTATATATCCGTATGTTGCTAAATTACTAAATGTATCTTCCAAAAAAATTTCCTATAGTTTTTTAATTTTTGCTATTTCATCTCTTAAACGTGCGGCTTCTTCAAACTCAAGATTTTTAGCCGCATCTTTCATTTTAAGTGAAAGCTCTTTGATTATTGCTTTTCTCTCTGATGCCGGCATTTTATCCAGTTTTTTATTCTTTTGGTAAATGCCGCCGTGATCTTCAAGTTTTAAGCTCTCATCCAAAGCACGAATAGTAGTTTTTGGAGTTATACCGTGCTCTTTGTTAAAAGCATCTTGAATCTCACGTCTGTGTTTAGTCGTACCCATAGCTCTCTGCATAGAACCTGTTATTTTATTTGCATATAAAATTACACGACCGTTTGCATTTCTTGCACCACGACCGATAGTTTGTATAAGTGCAGTCTCACTTCTCAAAAAACCTTCTTTATCTGCATCTAGGATACCTACTAAACTAACTTCAGGTAAATCAAGCCCTTCACGAAGCAGGTTAATCCCTATCAATACATCAAATTCGCCAAGGCGAAGCGAGCGAATGATTTGATTACGCTCAATAGTATCAATATCAGAGTGCATATATTGTACTTTGATGCCCAAATCTGCAAGGTATTTTGTAAGAGCTTCTGCCATTTTTTTTGTTAAAACGGTAATGAGTACACGCTCATTTTTAGCAGTTACTTTTTTTATCTCATCGTGAATATCTTCTACTTGGTTGTCCGAACTCTTAACTTCTATGACAGGGTCAAGCAAACCTGTAGGGCGTATTATTTGTTCAGCTTTAACAGCGGAGAGTTCTAACTCTTGTTCTGCAGGTGTAGCAGAGACAAAAAGATAATGTGGGGCTTTGTTTATGTACTCGTCTATTTTTAAAGGACGGTTGTCAAGTGCTGAGGGCAGACGAAATCCATACTCTACAAGTACCTCTTTTCTAGCCCTGTCACCTGCATACATACCGCGATACTGAGGAAGTGAAACGTGAGATTCATCAACGATAACCAAATAGTCTTTATGATGCAGTTCAAAGTAGTCAAGCAAAGTATATGGAGCCTCTCCCGGCTTTTTGTTTGTTAGAAGACGTGAGTAGTTTTCAACCCCTTTACAGCTTCCCGTAGTCTCTAGCATCTCCAAGTCAAACTCTACGCGTTGTTTAAGACGTTGATATTCAACTAGTTTATTTTCTTTTTGAAAATAATCCAATCTTTCGTCTAACTCTTCCTCTATACGCTTTATCGCAATAGCCATCTTTTCAGCCCTTACGCTAAATTGGCTGGTTGCATAGATAGTAAAGCTTTTATGTTCTTCGAGTTTTTTATTATCAATAATGTCAAAGGTATAAATAGCCTCTATCTCGTCACCAAAAAACTCTATGCGGATTGCTTCTTGTTCAAAGTATGGTGGATATACGTCTAAACTCTCACCGTTTACGCGGATATGTCCGCTGTCAAAATAAGAGTCGTTTCTAGTGTAACCCATTTCGACTAAACGAAGCAGAAGTTTTTTTTGTTCTATCTCATCTCCTACTTCTAAAGCCTGAACCATGTTTTCATACTCTTCGGGGTCACCTAAACCGTAATTTGCAGATACTGATGCAACAACGATAACGTCATCATAAGATAAAAGGTTAGCAGTAGAAGATAGCCTCATACGCTCTAACTCATCGTTTATAGCAGAGTCTTTTTCAATGAACAGGTCTTGTCTAGGTATGTAAGCTTCGGGCTGATAATAATCATAATATGAGACAAAATATTCAACATGATTATGTGGAAAAAACTGACGAAACTCCGAGTAAAGCTGAGCTGCCAGAGTCTTGTTGTGAGTCATTATGATAGTAGGGCGTTGTACCTTTTCTATAACACGAGCCATAGTATGTGTTTTTCCGCTTCCGGTTACACCCTCAAGTGTCTGGTATCTGTTTCCATCGAGTATAGATTTACTAAGTTTCTCTATGGCTTGTGGTTGGTCGCCTGCTGGTTGATAAGGTGATTCTACTTTAAATAATGCTTCTTTTTTCATTGGTGAAATTATAGCTAAATTGGTATTTTCTATCTTCCGATAGCCAACATATACAAGATATTGTTTTTAGTTTCTAAAAACTCTTTTGTCTCATCATCATAGTATGCACCGATACCACTGCATCCAATACCTTGCAAATCAGATTTTATGTAAATTATCTGAGCTAAAAAACCGCTCAGTATATTAACTTTGTGATATTTTTTTACCTCATTTGATGTAAAGAAAAAAGTCACTCCGCTTTGTCCGCCTAAGTTTTGCTCCAAAGCCAAATATCTTGACTTACTTCTAAAGTCACCCTTTTTGATTAGTTCATCGTTTTTATATAAACCGCACTCCATGTTTTCTACCAGATGCAAAGTATAAAATATATCTATATTGTTTTTATTTGCAAAAGAGCAAATATATTTCATGATAAATTCAAACTCATCTCTTTTCATACTATACTGTCTAAATGCTCGTATAGAACGCCTGTTTAAAATAGCCATTTTTAGTTGTTCTTTTGGTATGTTTTCAAAAAAATCAGGCATATTAGCTGTTACATCTTCATAATTTGCCGTTTGTTTATATGCATCTTCAATAAAACTATTTGTTTCAAGATAGTCGCATCCGCTTACAAATGGTAGAGATTGTCTTAGTTTTGATACATCTTTATCTTGTGCAAATGAGCTTTTTATAGCACAGGTAAACATCTCATCATTTCTAAATCCAAATACCGAGTTCAAAGATAATTTGTCAAAATCAAAGATTACTTCATTATCTCTTTGCATAACCGATAATGCTGCATAAATTGAGCCTAATTGATGCCCTGAATCTAAGAGTATGTAACGTATGCTTCTATCTCTGTACTTCCACGAACTTCTAAAATATACGCTTGATATTAAAAAGACTAAACCTTTTTCCTGTTTTTTATTTTTAAAGTAATATTCTACACCATCCTCGTCTATCTCTTGTAAAAGTGTTAAGCTTTCACTGTATGGCTCATAGTGGTAGATGCCATCAAGTAAACCTTTTATACCCCTTATCTGTATATAAACTTCACACGGATATAAACCTCCTGCACTAGGTACACTTCTTAGATGATAAACTCCGTTTGGATACTTTTTCTCAAATGTTATACCGCCGATAAGGTTTAAGTTCTTTAACTCATCATAATTCTCTATTTTAAAACGCTGATTAAAATGTGGGTATATTTTATGGTTTTTCGGTTGTGAGAGCCAATCTAAAAAGTGTGAATTTTTTCTTACACTCATGTAAGAATGTTTTGTTTGTTGATGAAATATCGGCATCTGTTTATCCATGTATATTACTATTTTATTTTAATAATTTTACTTTTGCATACTTTGGTATCGATTAATGAAATTTATTATATTTAGTGATTTATATATATGTAATATATCTCGGATATAATATAAGCATAATAACTTAGGATTTTATATCAAGGAGGTTATTATGAAACTATCTCAAAAAACAATAGATACAGTAAAAAGAATAGCCAATCCCGTAAGTGTTAATGCTGAATCCATAGCAAAAAGAATGTATGAAATTCTTTTTGAAAAACATCCGGAAATGGAAAAGTTGTTTGATGAAGCAGGAGCTAACCATCATAAAAAGTTAGCACTTGCAGTTATAGCTTTTGTTGATTATATCGATGACTTAGACGTATTGGAAAATACACTTGAAAAAATAGCCGTAGAACACGTAAAGAAAAATATAAAACCGGAACATTATCCTTTGATTGAAAAATCTATACTAAAAGCAATCAAAGATGTCTTAGGAGATGTGGCTACAAATGAAGTAATAGATGCTTGGAGAGAAGCTTTTTCTTTTTTATCTCAAGTATTAATAGAGAAAGAGAAAAAGCTATATAAAGCTTGGTATTTATAAAAATTTATTAATATACATCATCCATATCGAAATCATTATCCGGTTCTATATTCGGTATTGAAGATAATGAATCAGGATTAATCTCCGCAGATTTTAAATCATAATCTTTTTGCATATAGAAAGTTTGCTCTTTTGCATATTTTTTTTCTTTTTCTATAGCCTTTTGGATATGCTTATCAGTTCTTTTTTCCTGTTTATTGGTATTTGAAGAAGAAAATAACACGGTATTGAATAAAATAGTAAAAATTAAAAATTTTTTCATAATATATCCTTTTTAAAAAACTTATAATTAATATAATATCAAATAATACATTAATTAGATATTTAATTTTTTATCTACTTATAACTTTGTTAAAAAAATAAAATGTGTTAAAATTGCAGTATTAAACGTGTGGATGGATATTTATGGAAAGTCAAACCAATCTTGAAAAACTAAATGTTAGAGTTTCTGAGATTCTACAACAATATCATTCTTTAAAATCTGAAAATGAGATGTTAAGAAGTGAATTGGTATCTCTCAAAGCAGAGCAAGAATTAAAAGATCAAGAGATTGAAAAACTGGTTCAGCAAAATGTGGAAAAAGATATGGAAATAGATGAAATAGCAAATAAGATAGAAAGCATTTTAGGATAATGAGTCAAAAAATAGCTTTACATATCGGCGGGCGTAGATTTGATGTGGATGTTGATGATGATTTTGCAGATTTTTTAACAAAACAAATAGCCAAAGACTTTAACGCAGACGGAAATAATGACATAAAAGTTCTACTTCAAGCATATATTAGAAAAAATTACGATTTGTATATTCAAGATAATAAAATGAAAGAAATGATTCAGGAGTGCGATAATTTATATTGATATAAGGTAAAAATGATATAATTTCGCCCTACAAATAATGAATGCGTCCATAGCTCAGCTGGATAGAGCACTGGTTTGCGGTACCAGCGGTCGGGAGTTCGAATCTCTCTGGGCGTACCATTCGACTTTAAACTTTCCAAAAAACTAAACTTTTTCTAAAACTTTATATCCAGTTTAATAATATACTTTCTTTTTATTCTTATAATTGCTAAAATTTGTTAAATATCAACAAAGGAGATTATTATGAATTTATTTTCAAAGTTAGAACTCGGAAAACTAACCCTAAAAAATAGAATTATAATGGCACCTATGACTCGATGTAGAGCAGTTGAAGATAATTGTGCAAATGATTTAATGGCAGAATATTACTCCCAAAGAGCATCAGCTGGGCTTATAATCACTGAAGCTACTCAAATCTCTAAAATGGGTATCGGTTATCTTTGTACACCGGGTATATATACCAATAAGCAGGTTGAAGCTTGGAAAAAAGTAACTAAGGCAGTTCACGCAAAAGGTAGTTTTATCTTTTTACAACTGTGGCATGTCGGAAGAGTATCTCATTCGTCTTTTTTAAACGGTAATCTTCCCGTAGCACCGTCTGCTATAAAAGTAGAAGGTGAACATTTTACACCTGAGGGGATGCAGCCCTTTGAGACGCCAAAAGAGTTGAGTACGTCAGAGATAAACGAAATAGTGTCAGATTATGCAAATGCCGCAAAAAATGCAATTGAAGCAGGTTTTGACGGAGTAGAAATTCATGGTGCAAACGGTTATTTGATAGACCAGTTTATCAAAGACGGCTCAAACAAGCGTAATGATGAGTATGGCGGGGCGATTGAAAACAGAGCCAGATTTTTATTTGAAGTTGTAGAAGCAGTGACAGATGCTATAGGAAGTGAAAAAACAGCTCTTAGACTCTCACCAAGCGGTACATTTAACTCTATGAGCGATGCAAACCCTACAGAGGATTTTACATATATATGTTCTAAGTTATCAAAGTATAATTTAGCATATTTACATGTCATAGATGCATTAGAAGGCGATGTCAGACACGGAGCAAAGGTTGTCGAGTTAAAAACTCTACGGGATGCATATGATGGGGTTTTTATTGTAAACGGTGAGTATGATAAAAAAAGAGGAAATGAAGTTATTCAAAATAAGTCTGCAGATGCCGTAGCTTACGCTTCTTTATTCTTGGCAAATCCCGATTTACCAAAAAGATTTGAGTTGGATGCATCTCTAAATACTCCTGAACAAAGTACATTTTATACACAAGATGAAAAGGGTTATACGGATTACAAAACTTTATAAAATAAGTGAAATACAATTAAGAAAAGTTTTAGCTACAAATAGTAATTTTAGGAGTATAATTTCTGTGCGAATTGGAAAGTTTTAACTTTGTACATCGATACAGCTTGGCGGTTTGTATCGATGTACTCCCATGTGTAACGAATGTGAATTGTCGTTTTGTATAGGGTTAAAGTAGGGTTTGTTTAAACCATAACGCTATCCTAACAAAACAATCTTATTTAAATATTAAGGATTGTTAATATGAAAAACTCAAAACTACTAAAAATATTTTTATTAGCTGTAATGTTATTGGTTTCACCTCTTAGTTCAAATGAAGGTGAAAAACTATCTTGTGATGCAGCTTACGATATTTGTACAGAAAAATGCGATAATGCCGAAAATCCATCAGAAGCTTGTTTTAGCAAATGTGATGAAACATATGATAAATGTCTGGTTGCCGAACAAGGCACAAAAGAAGAAGGGGAAAAGTAAAACTTTTCAAAACAACTTTCCATTCGCAACTTCGATTTAACTTTTCATTACTATATTTATAATTAATGTTATAATAATACAGATTGCATAAATTGCAATCAAATATATAAGGAGTATATTATGGCTAAACGTGGTATGTCAATATTAAAAGGTATAGAGGCACAAAAAGTTGCTGAATTGTTAAATAAAGCTTACTGTGACGAGTGGCTTGCATATTATCAGTATTTTATCGAATCAAAAGTAGTTAAAGGACTTATGAAAGATGCTGCCGTTGCAGAACTTGACCAACATGCTGCAGATGAACTGCGTCATGCCAATATGGTAGCTGACCGTATATTGCAACTTGGGGGTACTCCTATCTTGCATCCGAATGATTGGACTAAAAATTCAAACTGTGCTTATGAAGCACCTGAGAATCCCGATGTACTTTCTGTCCTTGAACAAGCTATTAAGGGTGAACAGTGTGCTATTAGTGTGTATTCTGAAATTGCAGACATCACACGTGATAAAGATATAGTAACTTATGATATTGTCTCGGAAATTTTGGCCGATGAAGTAGAACATGAAGAAGATTTGCAGGCTCTTTATGATGATATTCATGAATTTATAGACGAGATAAAGAAAAATATACACTAACTTTATAAAAGGCTTATGATGCAAGCTATAACGCCTGAAGTGTTTTTTTCAGCATTGCTCTTAACCGTACTGGCAGGTTTGTCCACAGGTATAGGGGCTGTTATAGCATTTTTCTCAAAAGATAATAACTATAAAATATTATCTGTAGGGATGGGTTTTTCTGCAGGAGTTATGATTTATATCTCTTTTGCGGAAATACTGATCAAATCACAAAGCGGTTTTGCAAAAATATACGGTGAACTTACGGGGGAAGTATTTGCCCTTATAACTTTTTTTGTCGGTATAGGAATAGCCGCTTTTATTGACTGGATGATTCCCGATGATGTAAATCCACATGAACTAAAATCGAATAAAGAACTCGGTGAATTAAAAGAAAACGATGATAGCACCATCAATAAGCAAACTCTAAAAAGAACAGGAGTATTTACCGCTATAGCTATAGGTATACACAATTTTCCCGAAGGTTTTGCTACTTTTGTCTCCGCACTTGACGGATTGGCACTCGGTATTCCCATAGCTATCGCTATAGCTATTCATAATATTCCCGAAGGGATGGCTGTATCGTTGCCTATTTACCATGCGACGGGAGATAAAAAGAAAGCTTTTTACTATGCTTTTGGAAGCGGAATAGCCGAACCTATAGGTGCATTGATAGGTTTTTTTATTTTGCTGCCGCTAATGGGAGACCTTACACTTGGACTTACTTTTGGATTGGTAGCAGGCATAATGATATATATTAGTTTTGATGAGCTTCTCCCTGCCGCCCGTATATATGGAAATTCCCATACTACAATTATTGGAATTGTATTGGGTATGGGAGTGATGGCATTTAGTCTGCTGTTTTTTAAAATAATTAATTAATTCTTATTAAATTCATGTTTAATATGTATATATCAAAAGTCGAAATTAAACCAAAGTTAAATTAAATTACAATATATTACTAAAGTTTTATCCATAGATAAGAAAATAAAAAAGGTATGTTTTGTCATTAAATGTTTGTAATACTTTTGTAAATATAAACTTTCAACCTTCCAATTATAATGTTTTAATAATAGAAGACTCTAAAGTAACCAATACAATGATAACTATGGAGATGTCATTAAGAGGATTTAATTGTTTTAATGCATATAGTTTAAATGAAGCTAGAGAAATTTTAAAAAAAGAAAAAATCCATTATATATTGCTTGATATTAATTTGCCTGACGGTAACGGTTATGAGTTAATAAACGAGCTTAAAAACTCTGATGAAAGAATATTTGTTTTAACGGGGGAGGAAGATCCTAAATTTAGGGAACAAACTTATCAAAAAGGTGTAATTGACTTTATTGTAAAAGATCTTAATTTTGCACATAAAATTCCTCAGGTTATAATGAATATCGAACAACTTGAAAAAAATAAGCAAAGTACCGTATTGATTGTTTCTGAGTCTAAAGATGTAAAGACTTATCTTGGCAAATTGTTAAAAAATCGATTTTACAATATTATTACTACCGAAAATGAAGAAAACGTTGTTGAATTAGTTCAAAAGCATTTAGTAGATTTAATAATATTTGACCAAACAACAGAAAGTATAGATGCTATAGAGTTTATGCAAAACCACAGTTATATATCTACTAAAAATAAAATATCCGTTATTTTACTTTCCGACAGTTTTGAAGCTTCAACGATTAGAGACGGAATGAAAAGCGGAATAGTAGAGTTTATAACTCAACCTATAGTCGCAGAAGAGTTAGTATTAAAAGTTGATTTGTGGATAGATTATAAAAGAAAAAATGATGAGTTGTTATGTTCGGTTAGACTTTTACAAGAGTACAAAGATACTGTAGATGAAAGTTCAATCGTTTCAAAAACAGACCGTTTTGGTATTATCACGTATGTAAATAAGTCATTTTGTGAAATTTCAGGATATTCAGAAGATGAACTTATAGGAAAAAATCACAATATTCTAAGACATCCTGAGATGCCAAAAGAAACTTTTAAAGATATGTGGCATACTATCAAAAAGTTAAAAAAATCGTGGCGAGGAAAAGTTAAAAATAGAAAAAAAGACGGAGGTTTTTACTGGGTAGATGCTCTAATAAAACCTATAATAAATGCAGACGGTGAAATAGAAGAATATATTGCACTAAGACATGATATTACGGAAGAAGAAGAAGTAAAAAAATATTTTAAAGACAAACTAAAAGGTTCTCAGTTAGATTTGGCACATTCTATAAAGTTGTCTCAAGAATACGAAAATGCTACAGATAAATTTACTGCGATTCTAAAAACGGATACAGACAATATTATAACTTATGCGAATGATAATTTTTGTAAACTCAGCGGATATTCCCTAAATGAGCTAATAGGTATAAACTGTCAATCATTAAGAGATGAAAAACATATAAAAGAAGGTGATTGCAAAAAACTTCAAGAAATATTGGCAAAAGGAAAACATAAAGCTATTTTGTTTACAAATATAGCTAAAGACGGCTCAGCTTATTACCTTGATACCATAGTTTACCCCATAAAGAATGCAGAAGGTATTATTAAAGAGCATTTACATTTGATGCATGATATAACCGAACTGACAAATATGCATAAAGAGATAGAAGATACACAAAAAGAGATTGTATATAAGATGGGTGAAATAGGTGAGAGTAGAAGTCAAGAAACAGGTTATCATGTTAAAAGAGTGGCAGAGTATTCAAAACTTTTAGCTAGTTTATATGGTTTAAGTGATGAAGAAGCTGAAACTATTTTTATAGTTAGTCCTATGCATGATATAGGGAAGGTAGCCATATCGGATGCAATTTTAAAAAAACCCGGAAAGTTAACCGAAGAAGAATTTGATATTATGAAGTCACATTCTGAAATAGGGTATAGCGTCTTAAAAGTGTCTGAGAGGAAACTATTAAATGCTGCGGCAGTTGTTGCACATGAACATCATGAAAAATGGGATGGAGGCGGTTATCCAAGAGGTTTAAAAGGCGAAGATATACATATATTCGGTCGTATTACAGCTATAGCTGACGTATTTGACGCATTAGGAAGCGACAGAGTATATAAAAAAGCATGGGATGATGAAAAAATATTTAATCTTTTTAAAGAACAAAGCGGTAAACATTTTGATCCAGTATTAGTAAAATTATTTTTAGAAAACAAAGAAAAATTTATAGATATTAGAAATAAATATAAAGAGTCTATTTAATATTATCAAAAAACCAGTAAAAGCCCATCATTAACCCGGGAGTTTTTTGGTAATTTTTATCAAACATAAAATCTTTTGCATCTTTTAGAGGTATATAAAGTACTTCAATGTCCTCTTCTATTAAACCTCCGCCGTCATTGACTATCATACTATCGTCACACTCGGCATAGTAAAGTGTTTGTTTCGCTCCGCTTATACCTACGCTTGTATAAAAAGAGGTTACTTTTTTGATTGAGTTTACGTCTATATCGTAACCGCATTCTTCAAAAACTTCCTCTTTCGCAATTTGCACTTTTGGTTTGTCTTTATCAACAAGTCCCGCACAAAGCTCATACATCTCACCGTTTGTTTTGTTTGAATTTAATACAGGGATACGCATCTGTTTTACAATAATAAAGGCATCCCTATCTTTATTATATAGTATTATAGATACACTGTCATGGCTTAAGACTGCTTCCCAAATCTTTTTTTTACCCTTATACGTATAGTCTATTTTCATAGGTTTAATATAACTTGGATCTTCAAGAGGGCTGATTTTATCTATAGTTGTAAATTTATTCACAAACTGTTTTCTCCCCGTAGAAGTAACAAACACTATCGGGTTTTGGCTCTTTGATATAGTTTGTAAAGTTTTCTAAATGTATATCTATACTTTTGTTGTAGTTATTTTTAAGTTCTACAAATTCTTTTTTTGCCTTACCTTTTAGTTTTTTTGTAGTTACCTGAACGACACGCAGAGGGTTTATGGCACGACCGTGTTTATAAAGACCAAAGTGCAGATGCGGACCGGTTGATAGACCTGTACTGCCCACATAACCTATGGTATGTCCTTTTTTTACGTATTTCCCTTTTTTGATACCGCGTCTAAAAGATTTTAAATGTGCATAAAGCGTTACGTATCCATCGGAGTGCCTTATTTTAATCAAGTTTCCGTAACCGCGTGTACGACCTTTAAAAATTACTCTGCCGCTACCTGCTGCAACAATAGGAGTACCGCGACGTGCCGCATAATCTACACCAAGGTGTGCACGATATTTTTTTAAGATAGGGTGGAAACGTCTTTTTGTAAAGTATGAAGAGATTCTAGCGTGTTTTACGGGGCGTGCAAGTAAAAATCCTTCAACTTCGTGACCCTCTTTATTGTAGTATCTGTCATCTTTAGAATTATGATAAATATAATGTTTTTTACCACGCATCTCTATCATGGCAGCTTTTAAAATAGGCATGGAAAAAGGGTTTCCAAGACGATATTTTTGGTCATACATCATGATTAGAGTATCGCCTTTGCGAAGGTCGCGTTTAAAATTAAGCGAGTATCTGTAGTTTGCTACAAAAATTTGTGCGAGTTTTTTACTACCTGTTTCTCTAATGATATCGAGGTATGGCGAGTGTGTTATTTTTAAAACAAATGCTTCACGTCTTGTCTCACTAATAATCGGTATTATTTCAAAATGATACTTGCCTTTGTGTTTATAAAGATGTATCTGAAGTTCGTCATTCATAGGTATAAGAGTTTGAAGCACCTCACCCTCTTGTGATACTAGGTTTTGACAGTTTGTACCGGCACGTACCTCTTCTAAAAGTTTTTGATCGTCCTTATCAAGCTCGTAATAAAGCTCTTCAACCGGAAGTTTATGTTGTTCAAGAAACATAAGATAAGATATGCCGTCAGGCCATCTAAAAGAATCTACGCGTGAACCAAAAAGAGAAGTTATAAATAATAAAAAAAGTATAAAAACACGAAACAAATACTAAACCTATAAAAATTATTTTTGTAACCTTATCAAAAATTAGCTTAGTTGCGATATAATCGCATTAAAATTATAAAAAGAAGTTAGATGAAGTATATATTTGTATTAGTTTTTTTATTAACGTCCATGTACGGTTCTGTTTTAAAATCAACGATTTTAAGTGTAGATGAGGAGCAAACAACAGCTACAATAAAAGTAGATAAAATAGAAATAGGGATGAGCGGTTTTATCGTTCACGAGTTTACGGATGAGCATACAAGTATTTTAAGAAATGCTATAGTTAATAGTTATGATGAAAATACTAAAATTGCCGTTTTAAAACTTAGTGACTATGATGACTTAAAGCATTCTGCTCTTCCACACGGTAAGTGGAGTGTTAAAGCAGGCGATAAAGCTATTTTGGCTTTTGGATATTCCCGTGCACTTTTAGTAGCTCCAAACGAAGATATTTATAATAAAATAACAAAAAATGCCAATACGGTTCAGTGGATACATCCAGATATTTTTGCGACAATATTATCTATTAGCGGGCATCCGACACCTGTTGAAGAAGACTTTAAAAAGATGAGTATATCAGCAAATGTCGGACTTTTCTTTTTTTACCTAGAAAAAAAACTTTATACCTTAGATGCAAGAAGCTTTAAAATATTAAATATTTCAGAAATTTCATTAGAACAAAAGAGTATTAAGCTACCTTTTTATAGCCGTATAGATAAGATTAATGAAGCATGGTTCGGCAAGGGAAGTGATGAGTTGGAAGATTATGAGCCTTATTATTTCTCTTTAATGGTAAAACATAATCCAAAAAATAAAACACTTTTTGAGATAATAAAAAATTCCGATAAAAAGCTTCATGATTTATTGAACGAATTTGAGATAGAGGATTAAATAATGGAAAATAAACATATAAAACATTTTGAAAATATTGTTGGAAGTGAAAATATTTACAGCGATAAAGCCCACTTAATCGCATACTCTTATGATGCTACACGTGAGAGGTTTGAGCCTGATGCGGTAGTTTTTCCAAGAAATGAAGAAGATATTTCAAAGATATTAAAATACTGTAACGAGCATAAAATAGTCATAGTACCTCGCGGAGCTGGAAGCGGTTTTACGGGTGGTGCACTTCCAAGTAACGGAGGGATTGTTCTTGCTATGGAGAAACATATGAATAAGATTTTAGAGATAGATCTTAAAAATATGGTAGCAGTTGTTCAACCGGGTGTTATAAATATGGACTTGCAAAAAGCGGTAGAAGAGGTAGGTCTTTTTTATCCGCCTGATCCTGCATCTCAAGACTACTCGACAATCGGTGGGAACGTGAGTGAAAATGCGGGCGGTATGCGTGCCGCAAAATATGGAATTACAAAAGACTATGTAATGGCTACGCGTGCAGTCCTTCCAAACGGTGATGTAATTAAAGCGGGAAAACGTACCATAAAAGACGTAGCAGGATATAACATAAGCGGTATTTTAGTTGCATCTGAGGGAACTTTGGCGGTACTTAGTGAAATAACTCTTCGTCTTATTCCAAAACCAAAGATGACTAAAACGGCTATGGGTATTTTTGAGAGTGTTGAGAGTGCTATGAATGCGGTTTATAAAACAATGGCAAGCGGTGTTACGCCTGTTGCGATGGAGTTTTTAGACAACCTGACTATTCGTGCGGTTGAGCAGACTTTTAACAAAGGTCTTCCTGTAGATGCAGGAGCACTGTTAGTAACGGATGTAGATGGAAACCTAGAAGATGATTTAAACTTTCAACTTGCTCAAATCGAGAAAGTTTTCTTTGAAAACGGATGTACCGAGTTTAAAATAGCAAAAGATGAAAAGGAAGCTGCGGATATCTGGTTTGCAAGACGTAATGCATCTCCAGCCCTTAGTGTTTATGGAAGTAAAAAACTAAACGAAGACGTAACAGTACCTCGTGCAGTACTGCCTGAGCTTTTAGAGAAGTTTTATGCAATAGCCGATAAATATAAAATAAATATCCCTTGTTTTGGACATACGGGTGATGGAAACGTACATACAAATGTAATGGTTGACGGAAGTGACCCTGAACAGGTAAAAATAGCTTATCAAGCTATAGAAGAGGTTTTTCAAGCTACAGTTGATTTAGGCGGTACACTCTCAGGTGAACACGGCATCGGGCTTGCAAAAGCTCCGTATATGGGTATGGCATTTACAGATGAAGAGATGAATCTTTTCAAATCTATAAAGGCGGCATTTGATCCAAACAACATTTTAAATCCTGCGAAAATGGGACTTAATTAGTGTATAATCCATATTATGGATATACGAAAAACTAATCTTTTAGAACTTTTTAAAAAACTAAAAAAAGTTTATGGAGTTGCACTAGATAGGGAACTAACCCTAGATGCAGCTTCACTTAGCTTTTACTCTATCTTTGCACTTATCCCCTTGCTTTTAATTTTAATGACCTTTTTGACGTCTATGGACTTTTTCTTGGATGTGTATAAAGAGATTCAAAATATAATACTTGCTAATTTTCTACCTGTAAACCATGAGATAATCATGGGCTATATAAATGATTTTTTACAAAATTCGGTGGAGATGGGTGTTTTTAGTTTTAGTATGCTTTTTGTATCTTCACTTTTGTTTTTTCAAACCTACGAATATATCGTAAATAATATTTTTAAAGCACCCCAAAGAGATTTTATTCACAGTGTTAGCATCTACATTTTGATGATAATAATAACCCCTTTATCTTTAGCCGTTGCTTTTTCGATATCTGTATATATAGCATCTGCTATGGCTATGAATACCTATACATCAAGTATAGATATTTTGCCTATTATTCCAAATATAATCATTTGGGTTTTGTTTTTTATACTCTTTAAATTATCGGCAAATGTAAAGATAAAGTTTGGTGCTGCTTTTATAAGCTCTTTTGTAGTTTCTGTCGCTTTTACAATTATAAAAAATATGTTTATATATTACATCTTTATAAATAAATCATATACTACTTTGTACGGCTCTTTTTCAATCGTAATCTTTTTATTTTTATGGATATATGTATCTTGGTTTATCTTTTTGCATGGGCTTAGGTTGTGTAACTATTTAAATAATAAAAAGAGTTTAAAATGAGAAATAAATACATTATTCAAAATATGACAAAGTTTTTAGATTACAATCATTATCTTAAAAACTATAATAATCCTACAATGTCTTATTTTGATGATAAAAAATCAAATCCAAACTTTATTGAATTATACTCTTTAAAATACGTAATGGTTGTTGCAGAACCTGGTTTCGGTAAAACAAGACTTTTAAAGGAACTTGTCTTAAGAGGAAGTGATAATAATGCAAAAGTCTTTTTTATAGATTCAAAACAAATCAAAAATTCGATACAAGAGAGTATACAAAAATGTAAAGTAGTCGAAAAGAATATTTCAGAAGAAAAACTACAGAAGACAGTTTATCTCTCAAATACAGATGATTTTACTCTTGATAAAAATTCTATAGTTTGTTTAGATGCTTTAGATGAATTACCTTTTTCAAAACTTTATGATTTTCTTGAACAAGTAGAAGAGTTTATTTCAAATAATCCAGATATAAAACTTTTTGTTTCTTGTAGAACACATCATCTGAAAAAAGTCGAATATGATTTATCAAAGATAGCTTTTGAGTATATAAATCTTGATAGCTTTTATGAAAAGCAGGTTTTTGATTATTTAAAAGATAGTGGTCTTAACAAAGTACAGATAGAAGAGATTGAATATAAATCTAAATTAGGGAATTTATACGATTATTTAACCATACCTAGATATTTATATTATTTTAGTGAGATTATTAAAAATAAAAATATTGATGAGATAGTTGATTTATCAAGAAGTGAAATATTTGAAGAATTTATATATAGAAAAATAGATAAAGAAAGAGATAAAAAATACCCAGAATCTGAGAATCATACAATAAAAAGAGTTTTAGAAGAACTTGCTTTAATCATGAAAATCTTTCAAATTTCGCAGATTAGTAAAGATGACTTTTTTACAGTATTTAAAGAGTTAAATTTAGGAAATATTTTTACTGGTAAAGGATTAATAGAAAAGTTGAGTGATAAAAGTCTTTTAAAGGACAATATTGACTTTTTAGAGTTTGAAAATCAACAGTTTTTAGACTTTTTAGCTGCTAAAGAGTTAGGAAGGTTTGAAAAAATAGAACAAGTGTTTTTTGATATGGCAGTTGAACCACATTTCCAAGAAGTTTATGCAAATTGGTTTTATGTGATGCCATTTGTATTAGAACAACATCCTTCTATGATAAATATTATTCTAGATTTCTTGGAAAAAAACTCTAATAAAGTTTTGCGTGATGGATACTTTAGTGTAATTACAAGTATAGACCCAAGATTAATAGATAAAAAAATTAAATCAAGAATATTTAACGTTGTATTTGATTACTATTATGAACATAATCAGTGGTTAACTCCAAATAAACTAATACATTTTTATATTGAGGATGAGCATTATCAAAAAATAGTAGATTCTATAGAATGTGATATATCAATATATACCAATAGAATTAAAGTTAGTAATTGTATAGAAATAATCGAAGAGTTGTCAAAGTATGGTTGGCTTTTAGAAAGTCAATTAGTGTTCTGGAAAAGTAAATTTTTAGAATGGCTAAAACTTGATGTAAAAGATTATAAATACTTCCATCGTACCATAATATCTAGTTGTTCTATACTTATGAAAAATGACTTCGAATGGATGAAAGGTATATATTATATTTTTAAAAATGGTATAGAAGTTCAGCATGAATATTCAAGAGCCTGTAATAAGATATCTCCAAATGATAAGTTTAGTATTGATATATATTTTCAATGTGATCAACAATTTAAGAACAATAAAATTGACAGAGCTACTAGATTAGATGATAATGTACGTTATATATCCAAAGTGAATACTCAAGAGGGGATACAGTATATTTTAGAAAAAATAACTTCAAAAGATGGAGAAAAAGATTTAAACTATATTTTACATGAGAGTTATAAAGATAGATTTCAAGATGATATAAAACAATTTATATCAAATATTCAAAATAATCTTAATGATGAAGTTTTAACATTATCAAAAAAGCTGATAGTGAACTTATTAATTAAAACAGAAACTCATTATGGGAATAATCGTAAGCACTTGTTTAAAGAGTTATTAAAAGCAATACTTGAGAAAGATGAGAGTTTTATTTTTGAACTTATTGATGAAGTTTATCAAGCTTACTTAGATGGAAAACTATATTATTTTAAAATTGAAAATATTATTCATTTTGATTTATCAAAGTATTTCAATAATAAAAATTTTGATGAAATTTATAAAAAATTAAAAAAGATAGATGATGAAAATGAGAAAAGTAATTTAAGTAATTTTATGGGTTATAGATTTTATTTTAGTGATGAGATTGATAAAAATGTAAAAAATAAAATAGAGAAACTTTATAAAAAAGAGATAAAAGAAGCAAAAGAAAATTCTAAAAAATATGAAGATGAGGCTATTGAAGAAGAAAGAAATAGACAGATAGAACTCTGTAAAGTTTGGGAACATAAAATAGAACCAGAACCTAAAATATTTCAAACAGATTTATTTGCTTTTTATATTAATAATAAAGAAAGACTTGAAAAATGTGAAAATTTTGAAATTAATAAAAATAGAACAATAGATATTGCAAAAGATATTATAAAATTTAATAACCCACTTGATGGAAAAGTTACAGTTAATGGAAGTACTGCATCTATTAAAGGTATCCATTTTTACAAAAAAGCAATAAAACTTTTACATAAAGAAAATGAAGAATTAACAGACCAAGACTTGATTGATAATATATTTAGACATTTACCGTTTGATATAAACTCTGAATATAAAGCTACACTAAAACTTGCTTCAAATCCGTCTCCAAAAGCAATCCAAGATATAATAGATGTATATTCAGGAGAAAAAAGAGATGATGATTTAGATATCTATCATCCGCAGAACTTTATAAAATTTTATAAAACTTCAAAAATAAAAGAAGCCGAACCACTACTTCTTAAGATGTTAAACAACTCACAAATAGAAGAATATATCCATGAACAGATAATTAACATTTTACCAAAAAAAGTTTTGACACAAGAGATTATTCAAAAATATTTAGAAGATAATGGTAAAGAAGATGAATTATATGAGGATATGTTAATAGCTCTAGTTAAAAATTTTGATGATAAAGAAGCTATTAAAAAAATATTTGAGATAGTCATAAAAAAAGGAGTAGAAACAGAAATTTCTGAAAGTGCATCTAGTTTATGGAGTACGCCATTAGAATTAGATAGAGTGGAAAATAAAATAGTGCATACTCTTATAAATATTGACTATGATATAGAAGAAGATAAAAAACTATTAGATATAGCGATAGGTTTAAGAAGTCAAAGTAAAGATTTAAATGCTTCTTTTTTTGAAGAGATTGTTTTTAGACACTTAAAGCACTTAAACCATAAAGAATCATTTAAGCCATTAATTGAAATAGAAAAATTTTTACAAGAAAATAAATCAAAAACAAGTTTAAATTGGTTTGAGTATAAATTTAAAGAATTAAAAGATGTTTATTTAAAAGAACTTGCCAAACCAAAACATATAATGGAGGCTATTAAATCTTATAAAAAATCTAAAGAGAATGAGTATTTAGTTGTTAATTCTGCTTTACATTTACTTGAAACAGTGAAAGAAGCGATAGCTAAAGAGATTAGATATTGGATAGAAGTTGAGGGAGCATATAAATATATAGAGGAACTATCTAAAAAAGATCAAAATCAAAATGCAGAAGATTTTATACAAAAAACATTAAAACCTCAAATTGAATTAGCATTATTGAAAAAAGGATTAAGAGATACAGATATAAGAATAAAAAGAGAAGAGCAAACAATGGATGATAAAAGAGCTGATTTTACAATTAGTTATGGATTTGTAGGTCAAATCTTGTTAGAGTTAAAATTGTCTAGTAATCAAGAAGCTGGAGGAGGGAAAAAAGCTAAAGAGTATAAAACGAAATTAAATACTTATATAGGAGCTACTAATTCTGATTATGGAATATTTATAATCTTTAATATTAAAAAGTCCAAAAAAGTATTTGAAAGCCAAATTGCTAAATTATCTAAACTTTATGATAAGGAAGAGAAGATAACTGTAGTCGACATTGATTGTAAAAATTGAATTTAGATGCAAAAAGTTTATAGAAAAAGCGATATTCATACATTTTGTCATTATAAGCATCCGTATGAACCTTTTAATGTTGTAGATGCAAAAACACTGATAATAGGCAATACCCCACCTGCACGTTTTGCTTTTAAAAAGCTAAAAGAGGGTGATGTTGATTGGTACTACGGCAGTCGTTATAATGCTTTTTGGAGCCTTTTAGAGCAGAGTTGTAAAAGTAAAAAGTCTTTAAGCACAAAAGAGAAGCGACAAAACTTTTTTAAAGAAAACAGTATCGGAATTTTTGATACTATTGAGCAGTGTAGTAGGGCTGAAGGTTGCGGGGCAAGCGATGGAGATTTGTATAATATTGTCTTAGTAGATGTTTTAAGTTTGCTAGAGAAAAACAAACACAAAAAACTTCGTATCTTTTTCTCAGGCAGGTTTGTAGCCGAGCTTTTTCAAAAAGCTACAAAAACAAAGTTTGATTTGCGTTCACGTGAGATGCAGAGTATTGACTTAGATAACAAAACACTTGAACTTACCATACTTTACTCGCCATCACCATCATGGGCAAGAGGTTTGCGTGAAGAGATTAGAAAAACCCCAAACAAAAATGAGTTACGTTTAAAACAATATAGTTTAATTTGTAAAATCTAAAATCTTACCGTTAACTGATTTTAAAAAAGCTATTATATTTTCAATTTCATCATCACTTAAATCTATTCTTACTTGATGTTTCCCCATAATCTTGATTGCATCTTTTAGCTCTTTTACTTCACCGTTATGAAAATAAGGCTTTGTATCTACAACATTTCTAAGTAGCGGTACTCTAAAGTATCCTTTAGGTTTTTGTGAACCTGTAAACCCACCCCTGTTCCCAAAAGGAAATATATCATTTGTGCTTTTTTCATGACACTCATCACAAGCAGATGATCTCATAACTTTTAAAACTTTTTTTTCTTCTATTTGTGTAAAAAAGCCGTCTTTTAAAGCTTTAACATCACTTTTGTTTAATGATTTAAAACTACTTAAACCACTTAGGTACTTATTATATTTATCCAGAAGTTCTTTTATCTCTTTTGGTTTTTTCATACTCCAAACGGTGTGGTAAGATAAGGGAAACTTCCTTAGAGCTTGACCTCCAAGACCAATACCGTTATGACAACCTACACATCCTTTTGTTATGAAAATTTTAAGTCCGTCTTTTTCATTTTGTGTTAGTTTATCAAAGTAACCAAGTAAATAATCATCATATCTTCCCCGCGTAACTAGAATCTTTTCATATGTAGATATTGCATCTGCAATCTTCTCAAATGTAACTTCATCATTTCCAAATGCATCTATAAACATCTGTTTATAGGCTTTATTTTGAGAGATTCTTTTCTCAGCTAAAGCTGGAGTTATAGACATCTCAAAAGCTGCTTGTAGTGGTCCTTTTGCTTGGTTTTTTAGTGTTTGGCTTCTTCCATTCCAAAAAAACTTTTTTGAAAAAGCCGTATTTAAAACGGTAGGCGTATTTAGATGAAATGGATTCTCTTGGTTTTTATGCCCTATTGCAGTAGGTTTTGCATCTGCACCGCCTAAGTTAAAGTTATGACATGATGCACAGCTGATATCTTTTGCTAATGAAAGATCTTTTTCAAAGAAGAGTTTTTTACCAAGCTTTATTTTATCTTTTGAGAGACTATCTGCATCTGTATCCAAATCTTTTAACAAAGATTCAAAGTTCTGCGGAACAGGTTTTAAACCGCTATCATAAGCTAGCTCCACAAGCTTTAAATCATCGTTTGAAAAGAGATTAATAACCAATAATATAAATAAAATGTATTTCATGGAATCCTCCTTATTCTAATTTACAAATCATATTGGATATCCGGTTTTATTTATGTGATGGGCGTCACATATAAAAATAATAGATGCAGTTATATTTTTATCATTAAATATAGGAGAAAAATTATGAAGTATTTTTTTGTAGGCGGTTTTGGACTGTTGGTAATTATACTGTTTTCAAAGGTTATTGTAGCTTTGGAGTTGGTTAATTTAGATACGTTTTCTACAAATGCAGAGTTAAAACTAAGTGCCGTAAATGCAACGAATGAAAAAAAACTCAAAATTATAGGCAAACAAACATATGAAGTTTTTTGCTCATCATGTCACGGTATGAACGGGGAAGGGAACAACGGCAAAGCCCATAATCATACAAAAAGAATAGCGGAAAAAACGGTACTTGATATTATACAAAACGGTTCAAACAATTTTAAAAGCATCTACCCATCGGGAATGCCCGCAGGACTTGTGAATGATACAGATGCAAAAGAACTTGCAAAATACGTTGCAAACTCTCTCAAAGGGAAAAAACCAAAATCATGGATGGTTTGTGCAACTTGTCATGATGAGAGTGGGGAGGGAATTTCATATGTAGCTCCAAATATTAAAGAATACAGTGACGAGCTTGTAGCAACAGTACTAAAAAACGGTAAAAAAGGTGTTATCGGTACAATGCCTGATTTCTTCTGGGAAAAACTTTCAGAGATGCAGATAAAAGCATTGGCGACTTATATTAGGAGCATCCAAAAATAAGCTTTTATAAATATGACAAATTGAAATTTTTTTTCTATGAGTAATCAATTTTTGATACTATATACTAAATACAAAGGATTGAAAATGAAACAGATAAGTATAGAGTATCATAAAACACCATTTGGCGAGTTTATTATAGGTTCGTTTGAGAATAAACTTTGTTTGTTGGATTTCAGGTACAGAAAAAAGAGAGAAACGATAGATAAGCGACTTAAATCAACCCTAAAAGCAATCTATGTAGAACAAACAAGTGCCGTAATAAAAGAGTGTAAAAAACAGCTTGACGAATATTTTAGTATGAATAGAAAAGAGTTTGATATCCCTCTTCTTTTAGTAGGTTCAGATTTTCAAAAAAGCGTCTGGGACGCTTTACTTAAAATACCTTACGGTAAAACAAGTTCTTATTTGGAACTCTCAAACAACATTGGTAACGAAAAAGCAGTTAGAGCGGTGGCAAATGCAAACGGTGCAAACTGTATAGCTATCATAGTCCCATGTCACAGAGTCATAGGAAGCGATGGTAGCCTTACAGGTTATGCAGGTGGTTTAGACTTAAAGAAAAAACTGCTTGAGTTAGAGAACAATCTTTTTAACTGATGTTTTTATAAATATCAAATAACTCTTCATTACTTATCTCTTTTCCTCTTTCTTGCGAAATTGTTTTTACCTCTTGGGTTAACTTCGCCTGCATCTCATTTGGAACATCTATACCAAAAACCTCTTTTAATATATATGTGACACCGCCTTTTCCAGACTGTGAGTTTATACGTATGGAATTCTTATAGTCTCTGCCTATATCCTGCGGGTCTATTGGCAAATACGGAACATTCCAAGTTTTTTTGTCTCCTTGTTTATAATGATGCATACCTTTTTTTATGGCATCTTGGTGTGTGCCTGAAAAAGCGGTATATATCATAGAACCTACATACGGATGCCTCTCTTGCACACTTAAACCGCTGATGGCAGTAACCCTGTTTAATATATCATCTACTTTTTTGATATCCAATCTTGGGTCTATCCCTTGCGAATAATAATTAAATGCCAAAGTTATCAAATCAACATTTCCTGCACGCTCACCGTTTCCAAGGATAGTACCCTCAACCCTCTGTGCACCTGCCAAAACAGCAAGTTCCGCACTGGCTACCGCACATCCTCTGTCGTTGTGTGGATGCACGCTGATAGTTACATTTTCTATGTTGTTAATGTTTTTTCTCATCCATTCTATTCTATCTGCATAGATATTTGGTGAGCTGGCTTCTAGTGTATTTGGCAAGTTCAAAATCATAGGTTTTTTATATGTTGGAGCATATGCTTTTATAACTTCGTTTGAAACTTCTAATGCAAACTCCAATTCCGTTTGTGAAAAACTCTCGGGAGAATATTCAAAAACTACATCACCTTTAAACTTCTCTGCCTCTTTTTTGATTATGACTACACCTTCAAGAGCCAAGTCTATTATCTCTTTTTTACTGCGATTAAAAACTACCTCTCTTTGATTTGAAGCTGTAGGGTTGTATAGATGCATGTTTATATGTTTTGCACCTTGTAATGCTTCAAAACTTCTTTTAATATGGCGCTCGATTGAAGGCGTTAAAATCCCTACCGTTACATCATCCGGAATTAAATCCTCATCTATCAACCTGCGACAAAAATCAAACTCCGTTTGTGATGCACTCGGATATGCGATCTCGATCTCTTTAAATCCAAACTCAACTAATATTTTAAAATAAGAAATCTTTTGTTCTATCCCCATAGGATTTGCCAACGCTTGATTGCCGTCTCTCAAATCCGTACTTACCCACCTTGGGGCAACTGTGGCAGTATTATTTGGCCACTCTCTATTTTCCAATTTTACCGTTGGATACGGCTTGTACTTTATATGTGTACACATAATTTGTCCTTAACAATGTAAAAAAATAAAATGCCTATAGGTGTGTGATACACCGCAAAACGGCAAAACTAAATATGAATTAAAAAAATTTGTGAAAAATTAGAGTAAGTGTAATAAGAGGAGAGAAACTTTTGCAGAACGGATGCCTGACATGGTTTTTGAAATATGTATATTACGACTTTTCATAGTCTCTCCTTTAATTTTGATTTTAAAATTTTAGCAGATTATTTGTTTTTTAGCAAAACTGTTGTGTGGAAGATGTAACTTTAGTCACTTAATCTTTTAATTAAATCATAGTATAATCTATTTAAAACAGTGATTTAAAGGAAAAAATATGAAATCCAGGTTTTCTAAAATAGTATTTTTGATTAGTTCTGTGTTGTTTTCTCAAACTTTATCTGCCGATGGTTTTACTCTAAAGAGTGATTCTATGATAGGTCAGATATCATCAAGTCAAGTTTTTAACGGCTTTGGATGCACGGGAGAAAATATCTCCCCTGAACTTAGCTGGAAAAATCCGCCCAAGGGTACGAAAAGCTTTGCAGTAACCGTATATGATCCAGATGCACCAACAGGCAGTGGGTGGTGGCACTGGGTTGTTTTTAACATACCAAAAGATACTAAAAAAATCTCCACAAATGCCAGTTCTTTAAATTCACTTCCAAAGGGTAGCATCCAAAGTAAAACTGATTTTGGTACTAACAGTTTTGGAGGTGCTTGTCCGCCACAAGGTGATGCTCCACATGCTTATATTACAACCGTATATGCACTTGATACCGAAAAACTTAATTTAGACGAAAATGCGAATCCGGCCTTAGTCGGATATATGATAAATATGCATACTATTGCTAAAAGCTCTGTTATGGCTTACTATAAACGTTGATTTATAAGTTATAACATCCATTATTGTGATTGGCGTCACAGAAGAATATTTTTCATTGTTCTAAACTTCTTCTTACATTCATATAAAGGAGAAAAAATGAATAATATAAGTAAACTTATAGGTGCAATGTTTATAACAATGCTTTTAGCTTTTAACTTACAGGCGGACGAATCTAAACGTCTTTTAATCTCACTCTCATCGGGTAATTTTAAAGCAAGCGGTAGCGGTGTGGCTATTGCAAACGCTATGCAAGATGCAGGTGTGAAAACGGTAGTGTTTATTAACTCAAACAGTGTTAAGTATGCTCTTAAAAACGGTAACCAAGAAAAATTCGGACCGACTAATACTTCTATAAAAGATATGTTGAGCTCTTTAGTAAAAAAAGGCGGAGCAGTTGTAGTATGCGGTATGAATGCAAAATTTCAAGAGGTAAAAGCTAAAGATGTCGTAAAAGGTGTTAAAATAATAGGCGGTGAACAAGCATACGGTGCTCTGTTTGCACCAAATACACAAACATTGTCTTTTTAGTAAAATAAGGTTAAACCGATTTTGGTTTAACCTATGTAGGAGTAAAACAAGATGGATTTATTTGAGTATGAATTTTTTAATGATATCAAAGCAGAAGATAGAGAAAGAATCGAGCAAAGTTCTAAGTATATCTCTCTTCCGATAGGTTCTCAGCTTTACTATGAAGGGGATGTTAACCAAGACATATTGTTTTTAAAACATGGCAAAGTAAAAGTATATATTACTCCGGAAAATATAGGTAAAGGTGAAATCACGCTTTATTATATATCTGCAGGGGAACAATGTCTGGTTAATACTTTTAGTACGGTTACCCAAACTCCGACTTTAGCATCAGCTGTTGTAGATGAGTCCATCGAGGGTTGGTTGATTCCAAAAGATAATATTTTATGGTTAATAAATAACTCCCAAAATTACAGAGATTTTAAAATAGAATTATGTGGAGAGAGACTTGGAATAGTTATGGATTTAATAAAATCTATAAAGTTTGACCAGTTAGATCAAAGGTTGTTAAACTGGCTTTATGTCCAAGGAAAAAATACAATAAAAATCACGCACGAAAAAATAGCGAATATTTTGGGTGTTTCAAGAGAAGCAATCAGCAGAAACCTAAAAAAGCTTGAAAAATCAGGCAACATAAAACTCTCCCGCGGTTATATAACGCTACTTTAAAAGAGAGTACAAAAAAATAAGCAAAGATTCTATGAGTAAAAATATAAGTATCGGTTTTTTAACAGTGCCAACAATCGATAGAAATATATGCAAAACTAAGTAGATAAGACCGATATTTACGATGTAACCTGCACTAGATAGACTTAAAAAACTACTGAGAATTGAGTCAAATATATCCCCTTGTCCTATCAGATGCCCTAAGATGCTAAGAGGATAAAAAAGTGTAAATAAAGTCGTCCATAGTATTGAGAGTGGATGGTAGATGCTAAAGTTGCCAAATATAACTACGGAAAATGGAATCATCATAAAGTAAACCCAAAAAGGTACTAAAACAAACTGCCAAAACTTGCTTAGATGCTTGAAATGAATCAAAAATAAAAATATATAAAACACTCCCGATACACTAAGCCAAAATCCGATACTAAAAAATAATCTCGGAGAGAATGATAATAGTATCATCACTGTTAAAAGCAGTGTCTGCATAGATATTATTTTGTATCCCCTGTCATATAAAACAAAGCCTAAAATAAGCATAGTGAATGCCCGTAAAAGTGAAGGCGGAGAGTCTAAAAACAATAGATACGCTAAAAGAGTTATAGATATAAAAATAAATGAATCTACTTTATAGCTTCTGTATGGAAAATATCTTTGTTGCAAAAATTTATATGGCAACTTAAACATAAAAAATAAAACACTAGCCAACACTCCAAGGTGAAAACCTGATATAGCCAAAAGATGGGATATTCCAAGGTTTGAAAAACTTGTTTGTAAGTCTGAGTTTAAAGGTGTAGCAGTATATAAAGCTTTATAGATAGATGCTATATTTGAATCTGTATGTTCTTTGGATATAAAGTCGTTTAGTCTTTCTTTTATAGAGATTTTTTCATCTACATTTTTAATTCTGCTGTAGGCATAAAATGATGTTAAATACTCATAAAAACTTATTTTTGATGTGTATATCTCAAGGTTTAACTTTTTATCTTTTACATTTTGAAAATCTTTTTTTGCAGAGGTGTAAAAAGAAAAGCCTTTATCTGCTTTTAGTTTTAAAACTTGATATGTTTTTCTCTTCCCGTTCTTTGTAAGTTTTGTTTTTGTATATTGTTTTGAAACTACGGCATCTACAAGTGCAGTGTTAAAACGGGTGAGGTTTTTGTAGTTGTTATATTCTATAAGTAGTGCATAAAAAAGTATAAATAAACAGATGCCCAAAAAGCTTAGAAACTCTTTTTTTGTGCTAAAGAGTTCCAGCCTTTGAAGTTGCATCTAAAGTGTCGGCATCGATACCGTATCGTTAGATGAAGGTTCAGGCGTATTTCCAACTTCCATATTGGCTGATTTTGTATCAATACTCTCATACGATGTCTCGATAACTCTTGGATGAGGTTCGACAAAGCGGGTAAGTTTTTTCTGAAACACGAGTTTAACGTGACCCGTTGGACCGTTACGCTGTTTACCTATGATGATTTCTGCGTCTTCTTCCTCTTTTTCAATATAGGTAGGTATAAACTCTTTACCTTCTGCTTTAGCAGCTTTTTCACGCTCTTTTTCCTCTTTGTAAAGATAAACGTCATCACGGTAAACAAAAAGGATAATATCTGCATCCTGCTCTATAGAACCGGACTCACGAATATCGCTTAGCATCGGACGTTTATCGTTACGGGCTTCAAGTCCACGGTTAAGCTGTGATAGCGCAACTATAGGTATATTTAACTCACGTGCAAGCATTTTAAGTCCACGGGATATTTCAGATACCTGAAGGTGTCTATCCTGATTTCCGATACCCTGCATAATCTGTAAGTAGTCAATTACAGCTATCTCAATCTCCGGATGTTGATTTTTTAGTTTACGCAGTTTTGAGCGAAGCTGATTAATGTTTATACTACCTTGGTCATCAACAAAAAGCTTGGCAGAGTTCATCTTATCTATCGCTCCGCCCAGACTCGTCCACTGATCGTCACTCATATCTCCGACACGAAGTTTTTGAAGAGGTATAGAGGTTTGAATAGAAAGAAGTCTTAGCATCAACTGTTCAGCAGGCATTTCAAGCGAGAAAAAAGCCACACCTTTTCCTTGAGAGATTATAGAGTTAACAGTATTTAAAACAAAAGATGTTTTTCCCATCGCAGGACGTGCTGCGATAATAACAAGATCCCCTTTACCAAAACCGGTAGTCATCTTGTTAAGTTCATTAAAGCCCGTATCTACGCCAACCAGCACAGAATTTCCACGTGCTTTCATCTCTTTGATATACTCCATAGTATCAAAGGTCATCTGTGGAGAGTCTTTAAAGTCTGATGTTTGATTGTCTTGGGTTATGTCGTAGAGTTTTTTCTCGACTATATCTATAACTTCTGCACTTGGAAGTTCTTCTTCGACGGTTACGCGTTTAATTTCGGTTGTCAGGGTTAAAAGATGACGTTTTAAAGATTTGTCTTTTATCTCCTCAACATAAGCTTTTGTATTTGATATAGGATTGGCTGAAAGAATTTCAAGCATAACTTGTTCATCAAATTTTTTTATGCTCACGAGCTCTTTTTTTATAAACTCTTCATCTATAGGTTGGTCTTTTTGCAAAAGCTTCATCATAGCGTTAAATATATCTTGATGAGCAGGAAGATAAAAGTCATCTACGTTTAAAGCCGTACTTAACTCGTCAAACTGAGCAGGTTCAAATACTATAGAACTTAAAATACTTCTCTCAAATGCTAGGTTATATAGGTTTTCTTGCATTAGTTATCTTTTTCCTTTTTTGCCATCTCTTCAACTTCATGTACAAATTTATCTACCAAGTCTTTTTCATCCAAGTTTGCAACAACTTCACCTTTAACCATAACCAGACCTTTACCTTTTCCGTATGCTATGGCGACATCCGCATGAGCAGCTTCGCCTATGGCATTTACAACACATCCCATTACCGATACATTTAAAGGTGCTGTTATATGTTTGGTACGTTTTTCAATCTCACTTACCGCAGATACAAGGTCTGCTTCGATACGACCGCAAGTAGGACAAGAGATGATATTTAGTCCGTCTTTTGCGGCACCGCTGTCTTTTAAAATCGCACGTGCTACGTTTATCTCTTCTTCGAGTTCACCCGTAATACTTACACGCATAGTATCGCCGATGCCATCAAGTAAAAGTGTACCAAGACCGATGGAGCTTTTAACCGTAGCATGAAACAGAGTTCCGGCTTCTGTAACACCCAAATGAAAAGGGTAGTTGTTTTTTGGACGTAACATTCTGTATGCAGCTACCGTACGTTCAACATCACTCGCTTTTAAAGAGACCTTTATATCTTCAAATCCCAAGTCTTCAAGGTATTTGATATTGTATTCGGCAGATGCGACCATACCCTCGGCGGTTTGACCGTACTTAGCATCGAACTGTTTCTCCAGACTTCCCGAATTTACTCCGATGCGAATAGGAAGATTACGTTCTTTACAGGCTTTTACGACTTCTGCAACTTTTTCTTTGCTTCCGATATTTCCCGGATTTATACGGATGCAGTCAACAACCTCGGCAGCTACAAGAGCTAGTTTGTGGTTAAAGTGTATATCTGCAACAAGAGGAAGAGATATTTGTTCTTTTATCTCTTTAAGTGCCAGTGCATCTTCCATGTCGGGGACTGCACAACGGACTATGTCACAACCTGCAAAATGCAAGCGGTTTATCTGCTCAACCGTATGTTTGACATCGCGTGTACGTGAATATGTCATAGACTGTACGCTTATAGGTGCATCTCCGCCTACGGCTACATCTCCGACATATATTTTTTTAGTTGGTACTCTGTTTATCATAAAAAGATTTTATCTTTTTTTAGATAATAAGAGGCTTTTGTATTGTGAATATTTTGTTAAAGAAGCCAACCGTAAAGGTTGGCACAGGAAGAAAGTTTTATGAAAAAATTTTAGAATTTAAAGTCCATATTTGTATAAACATAACGACCCGGTTCATTAAGAAGCATAACGTTCGTTGAACCGCTTGTTAATAAAATTAAGTCCACATAAGTATTACTTGCTGCATACGTAGCATCTGTAATATTATTTACACCAAATGAAAAATCAAATTTCTTATTAACTGCATGTTTTATTTTGAAATTTGCAGTAGCCCAACCTGCTAATTCTTGTTCACCGTTGTCGGAATCATAATTATCCCATCTATCGCTAGCTTGCACTTCAAGTTTTACTACACTATCTGCTGCATACTCATAGTTAAGCGCTAAAGTTCCGCGAAGCGGAGCGATATCGGCTAAATCTGTATCTGTCTGTCCAATAAGCGCTTTATCTTTTTCTCCCACTTTGTAAGCAAGACTAGCATCAACGCTTAATGCATCTGAAGCGTAATAAGTAGAAGTTACTTCCATACCGTATATAGTAGCATCAATATTTACGAAGTTATTATTAGCTAAGTCTTTATTATAGTAAATATAATCATTAAGCATCGAGTAGAAAGCTTTGAGTTTAAATTCAAAATTTTCAGATTGGATTTGATAACCTAAGTCAATTTGTTTGTTTGTTGTTTGTTCTAAAGTATCTGTACCGGTAACTTTAATTCTTCCCGCAGGTGCAGGTAAAGGTGCATTCTGTTTAAAATATAGCTCTCTTGCATCTGGTACACGTTTAGCTTGACCGATACCTAAAAATACCTTATTTTCAGGATTAATATTATATGTTGCAAATATATGTGCATTAAAACCGGTATAATCATTTGCTCTTTGAGTTAGGTCATCGTTTTCTATATCAGTTGAATCGTATCTAGCTCCTAATTTAAGATCAAAATCTCCTAGTTTTTTTTCAACTTTTGTAAATATAGCCATATTTTCCGTAACAGCGTTATCAATACTTGTACTAGATTTTGTAGCACTATCGACTATCATAACGTCATTTTTGTAATATTGTCCGTCCCAAGTTCTTTTGCTACCGTCCAAACCTATATCTATATTTGTTTTATCTAAATCAAAAGTATTTATAAGTTTCAAACCTTCCATCTTTGAAACAAGACTACTAACCATTTCTGCACTTGCTCCAGATACTCTATACTCTGTAGACATTGGGTGAGTTACTTTTGAAGAGTAATATTGTAGTCTTACATCTTTATATAAATCGGAGATATTGTTTATCTCATATTCAACATTATAAATATCCGAGTCATCAAAAATAGCATCCATTTTAGAATTAGGATATAAAACATTATCACTTCTGTTCGCCGTATATCCAAGTCTTATTTCATGATTTTGTAATGGATTGATAAATATTTTCGTCATTAAACTTTTTTTAGTATATGCATCCATATTTTCATATACTGTTTGATATTTGCTTCCTGCCAGTGTAGGGTTTATTGTTGCATAATTTTTTACTTGCTCGGCTAAAGTGTTACCGTTACCGTCTTTATATTGTTCTGAATTCTCATGTGAACCACTTACAAGTACACGAACTTTGTCGTTTCCGCCACTTACGGTCGCACCGATTTTATTATAACCCCATGCACCAAAACCAAAATTTAGTTCAGCTTTTGTTTTGGCAACTGGTTTTTTTGTTTTGATTTTTAGTCCACCGCTCATAGTTCCAAATGTTTCAACATCATATGGACCTTCAATAACCTCTATATCTTCTATTTGAGAAGCTAAAATATGTGATACAGGCGGATCCATTCTATTTGGACAAGCTCCACATACTTTTGTTCCGTCAACTTCAATAGAAATATTGTCTCTTTTTTGTCCGCGAATTAAAATATCGTTTGCAATACCCGAACGACGACTCATATCAACTGAAGGTACTTTTGAACTTAAAGCATCTGCCAAATCTGCTGAAGTTTGAGCTTTTTTTGCAACTTCGGTAATATATGTCGATTCAACATTGATACTTTGTAATTCTGTCTCCTCAGCACCTAGTAAACTAAGAGCTATTAGTGATAAAGGGATGATTTTTTTCATAAATTTTCCTTAAAATTATTATGAGCTCAGTTTATAAAAAAAATGTTAAAAAAGTGTTAATTTAAGTCAAGATTTTAAAAATATTTTGGTAGAATTTTGCCATGAGTAAAATTGAAAAAATAAAAAGAATTACACTTATAGCTATAGGTTTTGGTTTGGCAACATACCTTATAATGAGCGGTATGGCAATTTTAGATGCCGAAGATGCAAAAGTGGAGCAAAATATTACAAAATAATATCCACACCTTTTGCAAAGTTCATAGTCACGCAGTGGAGTGAACCGTGTTGTTTTATAAGAGTTGAACACTCAACCCCTATAACATCCCTGTCTATGAAAAAATCTTCAAATATTTTAAGTGCATCCGAGTCTTGTTTTACACCGTAAGTAGGAACTAAAACAGCACCGTTGACAAACAAAAAGTTTGCATACGTAGCAGGTAGCCTCTCATCTTCAAAATATACGGCATCACAAAAGGGAAGAGTTATAAGAGAGTAGTCATTCTCAGATGCAATTATTTTTAACTCATCTTGCATCTTGCTTAACTCTTCAAAATGCTCATCTTTTTCATCTTTTGGCGGTTGGACGTACATAATAGTTTTTTCATCTACAAATCTAGCCAAAGTGTCTATATGCGAGTCCGTATCGTCACCCGCCAGATAACCGTGATTTAGATAGTGAATCTTTGTAGCGCCAAACTCGGTGTTTAATTTTTGTGTTGTCTCGATAGCATATAAAGATGAGTTTCTATTTTTATTTAGCATACACTCACTTGTAGTAAGTATGGTATCTACACCGTTACTCTCAACCCCTCCGCCTTCAAGTATAAAGTCTATTGTCTTCATATCTTTAGAATAGTATTGAGAGATGTTTTTACTCATTTGATTGTCTTTGTCCGCTTCAAACTTACCGCCCCATCCGGTAAAAGTAAAATCAAGAAGTTCTATATCAGCATCTGTTTCAACGCAAAGTACTGATGTGTCTCTAGCCCAACAATCATTTGTCTCATATTCTACAAAATACAAATTTTTATTTGACTCAAAATATTTCTTTGCCTCATCTATATTTTTACAAACTACAAGGCATTTTTGGTACTTTATAATCGTATTAATTATATTTACAAAATTATCTCTGGCTTCTTCTAAACAACAATCCCAGTCGGTATTTTCGTGTGGAAAAATTATTTGAGTAAAAGATTGCTCTTCAAACTCGGCTATTAACCTTTTCATATGTATAATTCCTTTATGGCTTACATAACTTTAAATAAAAATCATTTTTTTAATAATCTTGACATTATCGCAAACAAAACTAAAACAAAAGATAAAATAGCGGTAGTTTTAAAAGATAATGCTTACGGACACGGAATTTTAGAGATTGCATCTATGGCAAAAGAGTACGGTATAACAAAAGCCGTGGTCAGATGCATACCCGAAGCAAAAATGATAGAAGAATATTTTGAATATATATTGGTACTGGCAGACATTCCGCAAGAAGCAAGCCAAAAAGTTAGATACACAATCAATGATATAAACGATATAAAAAAGTTTCCAAAAAATACAAAAGTAGAATTAAAAGTCGATTCTGGGATGCATAGAAACGGTGTATCTATAGAACAACTGCCCCAAGCTTTAGAGTCTATAAAAAAGAATGAACTGATTTTAGAAGCACTATTTACTCACCACAGAAGTGCAGATGAACTTACAAGTGAATGGTTTTGGCAAAACGAAAATTTTCAAAAAGCAAAAGATATAGTAAAAAATCTTGGATATGAAAATATACGTTTTCACTCTGCAAACTCGGCATCTACACTGAGACACTCTAAGATAGATGAAGATATGGTTAGGGTTGGGGTCGCTATATACGGTTGTGCAGATAGCGACATATTATCCGGTCTGGGTTTAAAACCTGTTCTTAGTTTATGGGCTGAGAGAAACTCAAAAAGAGAATTAAAACAAGAACAAAGAGTAGGTTACGGCGGGATATTTGAATCTAAAGAAGATGTAATCGTATCAAATTATGATTTTGGTTATGCAGACGGATTTCACAGGATTTGTTCAAACAATTATACAACGCCGGAGGGTGAAAGGTTAGTCGGTCGAATCTCTATGGATAACTCAAGTTTTTTATCGGATAAAGAAAAACTGTTAGTATTTGACGATGCAGCTATCATAGCAAAGTCTGCTAAAACGATATCGTACGAAGTTTTAACCTCTTTGAAATCTTATATTAAAAAAGAGATAATTTAATCATAATCCGTATTCAATTCACTTGATGGTTTTCCTACATAATAACCCTGTATAAAATCAATGCCCATTTTTTTAAGTAGTTCAAGTGAATCTTTGTCCTCAACAAACTCTGCTATAGTTTGTAAACCAAGACTTGAAGCAAAGTTGATAATAGTTTTTGTAATAACCCTTGAGTTGTTGTCCGTAGTGATATATTTTATAAGAGAACCGTCAATTTTCAGGTAATCTACTTTTAATTCTAAAATATTGGCAAAATTGGAATAACCGCTTCCAAAATCATCTATAGCAAATTTACACCCGAATTTTTTCATACTTGTAATAAACTCTTTTAGCTGCTCATAATTGCCTATCTTATCACTTTCTAAAATTTCAAATACAACCCTGTTTGCATATTTATATTCACTGAGTTGTTTTTTAATAAAAGATACGGTTTTATCGTTTTGAATATCGTGTATAGATAAGTTTATGGAAAATTCAAACTCTTTATCTTCAAAAAATTCAAATGATTTCAATATGATTGCTTTTGTTATTTCAGGATAGAGTTTTGACTTTATAGCTATGTCTATAAATTCAAAAGGGGGAAGCACTTCTTTATTTTCTAATTCTATTCTTGCCAAACATTCATATTTTTCAATTTTATCGTTATGTATGTTGTATATAGGTTGAAAATAAGGGATTATTCTTTGTTTTTTGATAGCTTCTTTTAAAATAGACATTGATTGGATATTTTTGATAATTTTTGATTTTGTGTCAAATTTATTGTTATATACGATTATATTGACTTTGTCTTTTTTGGAACTTTGCAATGCAATATCTGCTTTGTTTAGTAATTCTTCTTCATTAGATGCGATACCGCAACTCAATGTTATGAGTATATGGTTTTCATCAATATTGAGTTTAGTCTCTTGTAAATAATAAACTATGTTTTTTATAATACTGTAAAACTCTTCCGTGCTAATATTTTTTGTCGTAAATAACGCATATTCGTCACTTGGAAGCTTATAAACATGACTGTTTTTATTATTACAAAGATTTTTGATTTTTTTAGCTATTTCTACAAGTAGTTTATCCCCTGTGTTATGACCGTAAAAATCATTTATTTCTTTAAAACTGTCTATATTTATTAAAGCCAGATGGTTGTTTTGCTTGGTTCGAAACTTGTCTATATCTTCCATAAGTTTAAGTCTGTTTGGTAGTTTGGTTAACCTATCTATCGTTAGCATATTTTTTAGCTCTAAAGTTTTTTTATTTACTTCGTCCTCAAGGTAAATATTTATATTTTTAGATTTTTTAAGAAGATAACGAATACCAAGATATAAGGCTATAAGTAATATAAAATCGTGTAAAACATATTGAAAAAAATGAGATAAAAAATATTTTTCTAAATTCTTTGTCGGAATTTTTATACTTTGAATACCTCGAACTTCACCAAGTTTATAATCATAGGCATTATTATATTTTTCTTGAATAAATTTTGGAGCATCTTCTTTTGACCCGTGGCATTTTAAACATACGGGCTCAATCCTTAATGCGTAAGCAAATAGATAAAAATCTTTATTTTTATCACTGAAAAAGTTGTCTTTTTCTTTGTTTCTTTTAAAATAATCTATAGCTTGCAGTTCATCTGCATCTGCTTGATTAAATTTATTTCTTGCTCTGTCTGAAACGGTTTTGATTTTTATGTTTAATGAGTTGTTTTTAGAAAATTCTTTAGAAATAGGTGATGAAGAAAAAGCAGGCAAGGCTCTTAATGTTTTGTCACTTAGCGTTAGGGTTTTATTTACAAATAATTTTTGATAGTAAGTTCTGTGCGTCATTGCATACGAGTTTAAAACTTCTGCTTCTTTTTGTGCAAATTCATATTGACGTTTTTTTGCGTCATGATAAGCAAAGCCTATTCTAAATAGCATAACAATAAGGAAAATAATAGGGATTGCTTTAAGAACTTGGTTATTAAACATTCTCCCCATTTTTTCCTCCAAACTTATATACTATACTAACTAAATGTAACTAAAATCAAATTTAATTTATTAGTATTTTTAATATGATTAAGAGTTTATTTTTATAATGGCATCTGTGTATAGTATTCCGTCGATTCCCAAAAGTGCAAACTCTTCTATATCTTCGTCTTTGTCTATATTTACAAGTATTTTTGCGTCAAAAAGATAGTTATTAGCTAAGTCTTGAGCCGTTTTTGCCAAATCTCTATCTACCAATATAAACGAAGCTCCAAGGTTAGTTGCATATATAATTTGTGTTATATCTTCTACTTTTAGGCAAAAAGAGATTGAATTGTTTCGCATATGTTCTATAATATCTAAGTTCTCTTCGCTGTATTCTAAAAAGATATAAGAATTAGGCGGGGTGTTTTTAATAGCTTCTATATTCGGAATATGGTAAAAACTACCGTGTTCTTGTAAAAAACTAGGTATAAACCTATGCCCTATGATAATCATAAACTATCCTTTGTTTACACACTCTTTTGAGCAGTAATATTTGTTGTTGCTAAGAATTGTATCATTTATATCACAGTAAATACCACAACTTGCACATTCTACCATCTCATTTGAAGGAGTATTGTCTTTTTTAGTGTTGTTTTTGTCTTTAACCTCAGATGGTTTTTTCTTTATAAAAAAGAAATATACTGCTGCAATTACACCAATTACAAGTAGTAGTTTCATAATCATATTTTACGCCTTAAGTAACAAATAATGTCTATTGTCTGTTTGAATAACTTCGTGTTTCATATTTTTTGGAATCTCATTATATACGTTCTCACCTTTGTAAAAAAGTATTACGCTGTGTTCGTCCCTAAAATTTTCACTTAGTTTTAGAAGCATCTGGGTATCGGTTACCGCACGTGAAGTAACTACATCAAAGATTTGAGCATCCATATCTTCAACTCTTTTTTTTACAACTTTTACGTTTTCAAGTCCAAGATCTGCTTTTATAAACTGTAAAAAGCTCGCACGTTTTGTCAAAGGTTCTGCCAAAGTCACTTTTGTGTCTTTGAGTGCCATTGCCAAAATCATTCCCGGAAAACCCGCACCCGTGCCTATATCTAAAAGTGCGTCGCACTTTGGTAAAAATTTAACGGGATACACGGCATCGAAGATAAAGTCATCTAAAGTTTGTTCATCTTTTGCACCCGTAAGATTGTGGGTTTTGTTCCATTTTAACAGATGAGATTTGTATTTTTGTACTAAGTCGTAAAAATTATCATCAACTTTTACCTTTTCTGCTTCTAAACGTTCTTTTAAATTCAAATTTAACCTTTTAATAAACGCAATTATACATTAATTGTCAACAAAGGAATTTAAATATGAATAAATTTTCATTTTATATTCATACTATTTTCATCTCTATTTATTATTGTTTTATAAAAATTATTTATGAATTAGGAACTTAATGAATACATTTAAAATATTGATGAAATATTATTTCTATATGATTTTTATATTTTTTATAGGCAGACTGCTGTTGTTTATAGAATATTTTGATAATTTTAAAAACAGCGGTGTTGATTATTGGATGACTTTTATCTACGGTTTGAGAATGGATACTATGAGTGCTTCGGTATTGCTTCTTATCCCCTTAATAGTTTTGTCTTTTACACCTAAAAAAATAAAGTCTTTTGCAGATAAGTTTTTAAAGTATTATTTTTTAATAGTAATATCAATTTTAATATATATAGAAAATGCCACATTCCCGTTTGTAGCTCAGTATGATGTAAGACCGAATTATTTATTCGTGGAGTATCTTATTTACCCTAAAGAAGTATTTGCAATGATATTTGCAGATTACAAGATTGAGCTTTTTATAGCATTAGTCATGATAGCTATATTTGCATATCTGTTTTTTAAATACGACAAAAACGATTCAGAGGGTATATATGAAAAAAGTTATACAAAAAGAATTGTTGTCTTTTTTATCTTGTTTTTAGTACTTTTTATCGGTGCACGTTCATCGTTTGGACATAGACCGGCAAACACATCAGATGCTATGTACACGTCAAACAGGATGGTGAACGAGATAACAAAAAATTCCATATACAACATAGTCTATGCGATTTATGTTAGTAATACACACGGTAGTAAACAAGTTAAAAAACTATATGGGGATATGTATATTAGTGAAGCGTTTTCACGAGTTAAAAAAAGATTGAATATCAAAAATGATGATAATATTTCTATTTTAAGAGAAGAAAAAAGCCATTTTAAATCTTTAAAATCTAAAAATCTGGTTATTTTTGTTCAGGAGAGTATGGGTTATCAGTTTGTAAATGCTGTAGGCGGGGAGGAGGGGATTACACCTAACTTGAACAAATTAAGTAAAGAGGGGATATTATTTAAAAATTTATACTCCAACGGTACTCGCAGCATCAGAGGTTTAGCAGGATTAACTGCAGGTAATTTTTCTGTCCCTGGAAAAGGCGTGTTAAAAAGAAATAAATCACAAAGTAATTTTTTCACTTTAGCATCTGCACTAAAACCGTTTGGTTATTACACATCTTTTATATATGGCGGAGAGAGCAGGTTTGATAATATGCGTAGCTGGTATATAGGAAACGGATTTGATGAAATAGTAGATCAGCCAATGTTTGAACACCCAACATTTACATCACCTTGGGGTGTATGTGATGAAGATTTGGTTACAAAAGCAAATAAAGAGTTTAAAAAGATGTATGCACAAAATAAAAAATTTGCTACAGTTATGTTTTCTACGTCAAATCATTCACCTTTTGATTGTCCTTATGAAAAAATAGATTTGGTAGATAAGAACAATATTAAAAGTGTAAAAAATGCAGTAAAATATGCTGATTACGCGATTGGAAAGTTTATTGAACTTGCAAAAAAAGAGAAGTATTATAAAGATACCGTGATAGTGATTGTGGCAGATCATAATGTCAGGGTATATGGGGAGGATATGGTTCCTGTAGATATGTTTCATATACCTGCTTTAATACTTGGTGCAGATATGAAACCTATAGTTTATGATAAAATTTCAACACAGCCCGATATATTGGCAACTGCATTAGACCTTATTGGACTTGATTTAACTTATCCTATTATGGGTAAATCTATTTTCAGTGAAGAAAAAAATAATATTTCACTTATGCAGTTTCATTCGATATATGCACTTAGAGTAGGTGATAAAGTCGCAGTTATCAGACCAAATAAAGAAGCAGTTACTTTTTTATACAAAGAGCCTAGTTCATATTTAGATAAGAGTAGTCATCTAACTCAGATTGAACATGATACGGAATTGGAAAAAGATGCTTTGGCATTTGTTTTGACACTAGATTATCTTTATGATAAAAAATTATATAATAACAAAAGAGAAAATATTGAGAAACCAGCCAAAATATAGCTTTTTTAAAAATACAGGTTATGCCATTAGCGGTTTAATGGACTTGATAAAAACGGAAACGTCATTTAAAATTGAACTTCTTATAGTCATCGTTTTAATACCTGTGATTTTCTATGTCGATGTACCTTCAACCCAAAAGATTTTGATGTTTATCTCTTTAATGGGAATGCTTATAGCAGAAGCTATAAATAGTGCAATTGAAAGAGTAGTCGATTTGGTGACTTTGGAACATCATATTATGGCAAAACGTGCAAAAGATGTTGGAAGCAGTGTAGTGTTTTTAAGTATAATGGTTTTTGTAGTTACATGGATCATGATTTTAATAATGAAAATATAAAGAGAAAATATGCGTATATTAGTAGTTGAAGATGATATTAAAATTGCTAATTTTATTAAAAAAGGATTACAAGAAGAATCTTACAGCGTTGATGTCACTCATCACGGTGATGAAGCTATATATCTTGCACAGGTCAATCCATACGATATTATTTTACTTGATTTAATGCTTCCGGGATCCGATGGTATGGATGTTTGCAAAAGTTTAAGAACTAAAGATGTGAGTACGCCGATAATAATGTTAACGGCAAGAAGTAAACTTGAAGATAAGATTGACGGTCTCGATAGCGGTGCAGACGATTATTTAACCAAGCCTTTTGCTTTTGAAGAACTTTTAGCTCGTATACGTGCACAACTAAGAAACAAGTCTCAAAGTTCCGCAATTATAAAAGTCGGAGACTTGACAATAGATACAAATAAAAGGGAAGTTAGAAGAGCAGAAAATAAGATAGTTTTGACGGTTAAAGAATATGCACTTCTTGAGCTACTAGCTCGAAATGCTAAAAAACTACTCTCAGAAACTATAATAAAAGACAATTTAAGCGATATGGCTCAAGAAACTATGAGTAATATTATAAACGTATATATATATCGTTTGAGAAATAAAATAGATAAGGGATTTGAAGCGAAACTGCTTCATACGGTAAGAGGAACAGGTTATATGTTGAGTGATGAAGATGTTTAAGAGTTTAAAGTTAAAGATTTTATTTTATTTTTTTGTTTCTAATATAATAATACTTTCAGGTTTTAGTATATTTATATATAATACGGCTCAAAAAGGTGTAATGGATACTTTAGATACTATGCTAAAAATTATATCTATAGATGCAGTACCAGACTTAAAAGATAAAGTTTTTGTTGATGCAAAAGATATATCGTCAGAGTTGATTGAAGAATTTGGAATAATGCCTTTATATGTCAAAATTATTTATTATGATAAATCAACCAACGGTATTATTCGTGAAACGCTTTCATCTGAGGATAAAGTAGAGATATTTGACATATCATTAAATCCAAATGATAAGTTGTACAATATCAACTATTTTGATAAAGGTCTTTATCGTGTAAGTTCGATAGTATTGTCTGAAACTGAAAAAATGAAGATTTTTTTTCAGTTATCTACTACTAAGATTATAGATTCTCCATATTTAGACAAGATATTAACGAGTTTATTAATAGCAAATCCGATTATTTTAATTTTATTGTTATTTATCGTAAATATATTGATAAATACCACACTTCAACCTGTAAAAAAAGTTGTTCAGGATGTACACTCAATATCAAGCAATAATTTAGCAAACAGAATAAATACGCAAAAGATACCAACAGAGATAGAAGAACTTGTTAAAACATTTAATCAGCTTTTAGAAAACCTTGAAGAATCTTTTCATAGGATATCTTCATTCAGTAGTGATGCCTCGCATGAGCTAAAAACTCCTCTAACCGTGATGCGTGGTGAAATTGAAGTTGCCTTAAGGCAAGAAAGGACATCTGAAGAATATAAAGATATTTTAGAAGATGTACTGTCTGAGACCGTACGTGTTCAAGAGATAATAGAACAGTTGTTCTTGTTAACGAAAAAAGATACAGAAGAGTTGAAAGCAAACTACAAAGAAGTATATTTGGATGAAATTCTAACAGATAGTGTTTCCCTAATAGAGAAATTTGCGATGAAAAAATCCGTCAGTGTAAAAATCACAAAGATTATCCCAATAACTATTTTTGCAAATGAAACACTTCTTAAAATATGTATAGATAATCTTCTTAGAAATGCCATAAGCTATAGTAAAGAAGCGGGTGAAGTATATGTCTCTGTAAATGAAAACTCTATTCAATATTTACTTGAAATAAAAGATAACGGAAGCGGAATTGCACAAAAAGATCTCCCATTCATATTTGATCGTTTTTATAGAGCGGATAAAGCACGTTCACGCCAAAAGGGTGGTACAGGGTTAGGACTTGCTATAGTGAAAATGATTTTGGATCTTCATAATTATGATATAGCTGTCGAGAGTGTACTTAATGAAGGTACGAAGGTGATAATTAAAATACAAAAATAGTATATATATATGAATAAAAATTAATTTGATATTCATATTAGTTTCATGTGTGCATCTTAATATTCCTCTAGATAAATTCTAAAGGATATTTTGAATGAAAATAAGCTTTAAACCAATTCCTCAGTTTCGTCTGATTGTTATAATGGCTATATTTTTTGGACTATTTAGCAATCAGTCGTTTTTTTTGAATGTTGTAAAAGTTTACCCTCTTACAATTCATAATATATTTTTTGTAATCTCTCTTTTTTTTATTTTAGTAAGTTTTATAGTAATAATTTTTTCACTGTTCAGTTTTAAATACACGATAAAACCAATGTTTATTATTGTTTTGCTTATCTCGTCTTTTACCAGTTATTTTATGCAGACGTATAATGTCGTTATTGATGATGGTATGATTAGAAATTCTTTACAAACAAATCTAAATGAATCTTTAGACCTATTTAGCATTAAATTAGTTTTATATGTGATTTTTCTTGGTGTTATTCCGTCTATTTATATATATAAACAGCAGATAGAATTTTACACCTTTCGCAAAGAGTTTTTTATAAGACTGAAAGTGATAGCGGTCTCTTTAGCCGTTATAATAGTTTTACTGCTTTCTTTCAGTAAGTTTTACACCTCTTTTTTTCGTGAACATAAACCACTCCGTTACTATACAAATCCTACATATTGGATTTACAGTATTGGAAATTATATTTATAAAACGTCTAAAAATGGACCTGTGGTAGTTAAAACTATCGGTGAAAATGCAAAAATTGTAGAGAATGAAGAAATTGAACCTAAAGAATTAGTGATTCTTGTAGTAGGGGAAGCGGCAAGGGCAGACAGATTTTCTCTAAATGGTTATGCTAGAGAAACTAATCCTCTTTTATCAAAAGAAAATGATTTAGTCAGTTTACAAAATATGCATTCATGCGGTACTTCGACCGCCGTATCTGTGCCATGTATGTTCTCTATTTTCGGAAAAGAGGACTATGACTACGATAAGGGTATATCTACACAAAATGTTTTGGATGTTTTAGTAAATACAGGTTCAGTAGATATACTTTGGAGAGACAACAACTCTGACTCAAAAGGCGTTGCTTTGCGGGTTCCGTATGAAGATTATAAAACTCCTGATAAAAATACAATATGCGATACCGAGTGCAGAGATGAAGGTATGCTTGTAGGTCTTGATAAATACATAGATTCTCACAAGAGTAGAGATATTTTAATAGTACTGCATATGATGGGAAATCACGGTCCTGCATATTATAAAAGATATACGAAAGAGTTTGAAAAATTTAAACCTGTTTGCAATACGAACCAGCTTGAAGAGTGTTCTGCGGAAACTATCGGTAATGCCTATGATAATGCAATATTATATACGGATTATTTTTTATCTAAAGTTATAAAGCTTTTGAAATCATATGATAAAACACATGAAGCTGCAATGTTTTACATAAGCGATCATGGCGAGAGCCTTGGTGAAAGCGGCTTGTATTTACATGGATTGCCTTATTTTATGGCGCCTGACTTTCAAACTCATGTAGCATCTGCCATATGGTTTGGGGAGGGTATGAAAGAAGATATAAATATGACAAAATTAAAAGGATATACAAATAAATATTTTACGCATGATAATATTTTTCATTCACTTTTAGGTCTTTTTGAAGTAGATACTGCTTTATATGTACCTGAGAAAGATATCTTATATAATGTTAAAATCCCTGAATAAACACTTATTAATAACTACTGTATGTTTGCTTATTACATTGGTAGTATTTGAAGTAACAAATTTAGATTTTTTAGTGCAAAATCAATTTTACAATTTTGATACGAAACAATGGATTGTGGATAGAAATGATTATGTTTTAGAATTGATTTTTTACAGTGGAGTTAAAAAAATATTGATTCTTTTTGCAATAAGTATTTTGATTTTATTAATATTTTTTCGTCAAACATTGTTTGTAAAAGAATATAAAAAAGGTCTTTTGATTGTTTTATTATCAGGTATTTTTATTCCTGCTGTTATAGGTGGATTAAAAAATATAAGTAATACCCCTTGTCCAAAAAATATTGAATATTTTAATGGAAAATATCCAAATGTTAAAGTATTTGAGAGTTATCCAGAGACGTTTAAACAAGAGTGTAAAATACGGTGCTGGCCAGCAGGACATGCAAGTGGAGGTTTTGCTTTATTGTCATTGTTCTTTTTATTTAAAACACATAAAAATAAGGTGTATGCCTTACTTTTAGGCATTGTTCTCGGATGGAGTATGGGAATTTATAAAATGTCAATAGGGGATCATTTTTTGAGTCATAATATAGTTACGATGCTGTTAGCTTGGATAATAATTTTGATAATAAGCAAAACGGTTTTTTTAGATCTAAAAAAACTTAGTTAGAGTAAGTGCCCCATCTCATCTTTTTTAGTATCTAAATAGTTTTTATTATGAGTATTTGCTTCCATAATAATAGGTACACGTTCAACTACTTCTACATCGCTAATTGATTTTATTTTATCCGGATTGTTTGTAAGTAGTTTTATTTTATGAATGTTAAAATGATGAAGTATCTGTGTAACAACTTCATATGTACGCTCATCCGCACTGAAGCCGAGTTGATGGTTTGCTTCTATGGTATTAAAACCTTCATCTTGTAGTGCATAGGCGTTTATTTTATTTAAAAGACCGATATTTCGACCCTCTTGGCGAAGGTATATTACCATGCCGCCGTTTTTATTTATATAATCCAGTGCATATTCCAGTTGGTCGCGACAGTCGCATTTTAGTGAGCCTATTGCATCTCCGGTTAAACATTCTGAGTGTATTCTAACAACTGGGATATCGGTTAAATTTTGGGTATATATTGCTAAGTGTTCTTTGTCGGCTTCTTTAAAAGCTTTTATCTTAAACTTCCCAAACCTTGATGGCAGGTTGGCTTCGTTTGATATATTTATGTTCATTATTAATAGTTATCCAAGTTAAATAAGGTAGAATTTTGAAGACGATTATAGCAAAAAATATTTAATTACAGGGAAATTTTATGTTTGATAGATTTAGAAGAACAAGAATAAATACTACTTTGAGAAAACTTGTACGCGAAACAAACGTAACTACGGACGATTTGATTTATCCGCTTTTTGTTAGAAGCGGAGAGGGGATAAAAACAGAGGTAGCATCTATGCCGGGTGTGTATCAGATGAGTATTGATGAGGTGCTAAAAGAGTGTGCCCATATACAAAAACTAGGGCTAAACTCTATTATACTTTTTGGAATACCTGATGTAAAAGACTCTATCGGAAGTGATAGCTTATGTGAGCACGGTATTATTGCAAGTGCGGTAAGAGAAGTTAAAAAAGCTTATCCGGATATGTTTGTCGTAACAGATTTATGTTTTTGCGAGTACACCGACCACGGTCATTGCGGAATAATCGATGAAGAAAACCAAACGGTAAATAATGACGCTACTTTGGAAATTTCGGCTCAACAAGCGATAATCCATGCAAAAGCCGGTGCGGATATGATAGCACCTTCGGGAATGATGGACGGAATTATACAAACGCTAAGAGATGCATTGGACGAGGCAGGATATGAAAATCTTCCGATTATGAGTTACTCTACAAAATTTGCTTCTGGGTATTACGGACCGTTTCGTGATGTTGCGGAATCTACTCCTAGTTTCGGTGATCGTGCATCTTATCAGATGGATCCGGCAAATAGACGTGAAGCAGTTGCAGAGAGCGTGAGCGATGAGATGCAAGGAGCTGATATTTTAATGGTTAAACCTGTTTTAGCTTATCTTGACGTAGTTCGCGAGATAAAAGACAATACTTCAAAACCGTTGTGTGTGTATAATGTAAGCGGTGAATATGCTATGCTTAAAATGGCAGGTTCTCAAGGACTAATCGACTATGATAGAGTTCTGATGGAGACTATGCTTAGTTTTAAACGTGCAGGTGCAGATATCATAATTACTTACCATGCAAAAGAAGTTGCAGAATTATTAAAAAAATAAGTTTGAGTAAGCTTAGAAGGAAAAACAGTGAGACATTTTTTAACACTTAGAGATTTTACAAAAGAGGAAATCTTAGAGATTATAGATATCGGACTAAAGATTAAAAATAATCTCAAAAAAGGTGTGTACAATAAAGAGTTAAATATGAAAACTCTCGGTATGATATTTGAAAAAAGTTCAACACGTACAAGGGTAAGTTTTGAGACAGGTATGTTTCAACTTGGCGGTCATGCACTTTTTTTATCAAACCGTGATATACATTTAGGTCGCGGAGAACCCGTAAAAGACACCGCACGCGTAATTTCAGGTATGTGTGATATGGTTATGATACGTACATTCGAGCATTCTATGATAGAGGAGTTTGCATCTTATTCTAAAGTACCGGTAATAAACGGATTGACCGACTCGTTTCATCCTGTTCAGTTACTTGCTGATTATATGACTTTGGTTGAGTATAATGCACACGAAAATATAGTAGCGGCATATGTAGGTGACGGAAACAATATGACACACTCTTGGATGATGCTTGCAGCTAAACTTGGGTTTGAACTTAGAATCGCTACTCCAAAAGGTTATGAAGTAGATGCAGATATCTTGGCTGAGACACAGGAAATAGCAAAGACAAGCGGAGCAAAAATAATAACTACTAACGATCCAAAAGTTGCAGTCGAAGGTGCAACGGTTGTGACAACGGACACTTGGACATCTATGGGGCAAGAGGATGAAAAAGAAGAGCGTGTTAAAATTTTTAAAGGCTTTATGGTAGATGAAGCGATGATGAATTTAGCTCATAAAGACGCACAATTTTTACATTGTTTACCTGCTTACAGAGGTCTTGAAGTCAGTGAAGATGTTTTTGAAAAATATGCAGATATAGTTTTTAATGAAGCTGAGAACAGACTTCATGCTCAAAAGGGTCTTATGGTCTGGTTAGATAAACAAAGATAGCTTTATCTTGTTTATCAATTTTTAACAAATAATGTCACAAATATGTTATAAAACCCTCTTTTTATGAACTTTCTTATATAAAAATTAGTGATTTGATGTAGGTCAATAAAGAAAACTTTAGATTTGTAATATAATCGAGCAGCTGTGCATAGAATAAAGCACCGGCAGGGAGAAAAAGATGAAGTTTTTTTTAATTTTAATATCGTTGCTATACTCACTTGAAGCAAAATCACTATTTACAAACAATGAACAAAAAGACAGAAGCAAATATATCGGAGCATTAAAAAATCTAGTAATTGCTACTCAAAAAACCAGAGGTCTTACAAATAGTTTTTTAAACGGAAATACGGTTGCACAACTTCTTGTTTATTCAAACAGGCAAGATATGAAAGCTGCTATCGGAGATATGGAAACTCTGCAGTTTTCTGCAGACCCCGTGATTAATAAAAGAGCTACTTTTATTTCACAAGAACTTATAAGCTTAAATTCAAAGGCTTTTAAAAAAAACAGTTCAAAAGTTTTTGATGAATATACGGAACTCATTGCCCAAACAATGATGTTGGCTCAATCTGTTGCTAAAAGGGGTGTAGATAAACTAAATCCAATCGGAAGGGAACTAACCTCTATAATGATGGAAACTATGCTCCCTTTGACGGAATATGTAGGTCAATTAAGAGGACTTGGTTCAGGTATTGCCGCTAAAGGAAGTATTTCAAAAGGTGAAAAAGATAAACTTGTCGCAATATTGCTTCAAATGAAACCCTTATCCGAAAAATTTGAATCTCAGATGTCACACGTAGTTTCAAAGTACAATAAAGAATTTGGCAATGAGTCTATAGAATCAGATGTTGCAAAAACAATGACTTTGATAAAAGAGTATATGTCGTATAGTAAAACAAATTTTATTGAATCTAAACAAGAAGTAGATCCGGATAATTATTTTGATTCGGGAACTCAAATAATTACATCTATAGTAAAAATTTATGATGTAAATAATAAAGTTATTGAATCAGATTCTCAAGGATGGTTCTAAAAAACGAATTATCATACTTTTGACAATATTAAGAATTGCTTTGATATAATCCTTAACACATAAAAATATTTTATTATAAGGGTAAGTATATATGAAGTTTTTTTTAATAGTCTTTTTTGTAAGTAATATCCTTTACGGTGCAGATGCAGCCAAGGTTGTTAAACTGGATGAGAGGTTTGCCGAATCAAAAAACTGTAAAGCTTGCCATATGCAATTAGTAAAAGATTGGGAAGAATCATGGCATTCAAATTCTCATTTTGACAAAGATGAGTATTTTAGAAAAAGTATCAAATATTATAGTAGAAAAACCAGAAAAAGTTTAAACGGTGTTAAAGTAGAATGTGCAACTTGTCATAACCCTAGAATATCTGTTACTTCTACCGATATAAACTACGAGATAGAAGCCGTATTAGGACTGGATAAAGGCTCTAAAGTAAATAAAGCTTTAAAAGATGATGCGTTACATGAAGGAATCAACTGTGTAGTATGTCATAATATAGAAAAAATCCATTCAGACAGAGATGAAACATATCGAGGTATAAATAGGGTAACATGGACTAAATCAGGCTTAATGAGCGGACCGTATGATGATGCCAAATCTCCTTACCATAGTGTAGAGTATCGTGATTTTATGGGTAAAAATTCAAACCAGCTTTGTTTTGTTTGCCATGCAAATATGAGCAGTGTACAAGGAGTAATGTTTACAAATATGGAAGAAGAGTTTAAATCCGATGGCAAACAATGTGTAGATTGCCATATGGGACCAAAAAGACTCGGAGTTGCATCCACATTAAAAATTGATGATGGTAAAGCAAAAAAACGTATGATTCGTAAGCACGGCTTTAAAGGTGCTCATGACGAAGAGATGATAAAAAATTCACTAAAACTAAGTGCATGGCAAAAAGGTAAAGATGTTGTCATTATGCTCAAAAACCCGCAACCCCATAATATACCGAGTGGATACGGTTCTCGTGAAATTCTTATTGAATTAGATTATACAAATGGTACTGAAACGATTAAAAATGAAGCGATATCCTTAACTACCTACTATAAAGATAGAAGAGGAAAAGCTACTATAGCACACCTTGCAAAAACAATGTCAAAAGACATGAGTATCCCTGCACGCGGTAAAAAAGTTATAAAAGTTAAAAAAGCAGGCGGTGCTACAAGTGTCAGAATATCGGTTTATTATAAACTTGTAAATGATGAAGTTCATAAACTCTTAAAACTCAAAGAGAAACAATGGTCTAAAAAGATGTTAATTACTGCAAAAACATTAAAGCTAAAGTGAAAATTTTAGCTTTTAATATTTTATTCCCGTAACTTCTCTGATTTTTTCAATCATAGGAGTAGCGACTGCTCTTGCTTTATCTGCTCCGGCTTTTAAGATTTCTCTTACTTCATTTTGATTGTTTTCGTAGTATTCGCGTTTTTCTCTAAACTCTCTAAAGTATTCCCACATAACTTCGGCTAGATATATTTTAAAGTGCCCGTGACCTTCGCCGCCTTTTTTATATCTCTCTTGCAGGGCTATAAGGTTGTCACCTTCTAAAAACAGTTTAGCCATATTGTAAACATTACAAGTCTCATACTCTTTAGGCTCTTCTAGTGCTACTTGTTCAGTTACGATTTTTTTAATAGTTTTAAGTTGTTTTTTCTCTTCACCGAAAATATTTACAACATTGCCGTAACTTTTAGACATTTTTTGTCCGTCAATTCCCGGAACCGTTTGGACTTCTTCTTGAACACGAAACTCAGGTAAAACTAAAATATCGCCATATTCATTATTAAATTTAGTAGCAATATCGCGTGCGATTTCTATATGTTGAATCTGATCTTTTCCGACAGGAACAACTTCAGAACCAAATAGTAAAATATCTGCAGCCATTAAAACAGGATAAGAAAATAATGAGTGGTTTGCGGCTATACCTTTAGCTGTTTTATCTTTGTAGCTATGTGCACGTTCGAGTAAACCCATAGGTGTAAAAGATGAAAGTATCCAGTATAATTCAAGTACCTCTTTAACATCAGATTGAACCCAAAACGTAGATTTCTCAGGGTCTATTCCAAGTGCTAAAAAATCCGTAGCTGCCTGCATTGTAAAACGGCTTAAATCTTTACCGCCACTTGTTTGTGCATGATAGTTTGCTATAAACGCAAAAGTTTCATTTTCTGCTTGTGCATCTACCATTTGTTTTATCGATCCGAAATAGTTACCGATGTGTAAATCACCTGATGGCTGGATGCCGGTTAATACTCTCATATAATTTTCCTAAAATTTTTTTGCAATTATATCATAGGGCATATTTTAGCAAAAGTAAATGTTAAAAGTGTTACTATATAAACATAATAAGGAAGTGCTTAGAGTACTTCTAAACAAAGGATATATTATGAATGTTCAAGTTCAATCAAAAGATGTTACACTTCATGCTAATACAAAAGCTCATATACAAAATGCAATAGATAGTTTTACAAAATATTCGTTAGATATAACAAGTGTTAATGTTCGTGTTAAAGCAGAAAAAAAAGGTGTTTCAATAGAATTTGATATACATATAGCTCATGCAGAACCTGTAGTAATCTCTCAAAGTGACGAAAACTTAGATACTGCAATCGACTTAGGAATTGAGCGTACAACTAAAGCACTTCGTCGCTTACATGATAAAATAGTAGCTCCTTCAAAAGGTTCTATCAAAGATTTAGAAACATTAGACTCATAGTAGTTTAGATAGGAGAGAGTGTAGTGTACAGTTGGGTATTGTGGTTCCACTTATTATCGTTGATTTCTTGGTTTGCAGTTTTATTTTACATGCCGAGACTTTTTGTTTACCACGCGGAAAATATTGAAAACAAAGGTTTCTGCGAAGTTGTAAAAGTTATGGAGATGAAGATATATAAATATATCGGAGTCCCTGCTATGTGGGGGACGATTTTAAGTGGTTTTTATTTGGCATTTGAAATCGGATTTAAGGGTAATGCCTGGCTACACGTAAAAATAACGCTTGTTGTTTTGCTTATGGCTTATTTCTTTTCATTGGGTTATTACAGAAAACAATTTTTGGAAGATAAGTGTGATAAAAGCGGAAAATTTTTCCGTGCTTATAACGAAGTGCCGACTCTAATACTTCTTATAGTTGTTTGGTTAGTGGTGTTCAAGCCATTCTAGCGTTCACCACGCTTCTTAGCCTTAAACAATAACGGTGTTCCCGTAAAATCAAAAGCTTCTCTTAACTTATTTGTCAGATATCTTCTATATGTGAAGTGAAGCCCCTTTGGTTTGTTCATAACTATGGCAATCTTCGGTGGGCGTGTTTCATACTGCGTAGTATAGTAGATGCGTATTACCTGACCGTGCATAGTCGGTAACTGATGGCGTTGCTGTGCTTTATCTATAACTGCATTTAGTTGTGAAGTAGTAATTCTTTGTGAATAGTTTTCATTGATTTTTAAGATCATATCATGAAGTTTATCTACACGCTGATGCGTATTTGCAGATAACGTGATTATAGGTGCATAGGCTAAAAATTTAAATCTGTCTCTTACTTCGTTTTTAATTCTTTCAAACTCATTTTTATCGGCTATATCCCATTTGTTTAAAACGATGATACAAGCAAGTCTGTTTTGATCGACCAAGCCTGCTATCTTTTCATCTAAGTCTAAAAACGGCTCACTTGCATCTAATACAACCAAAGCCATATTTGCATTCTCAAGCATCTCTTTGGTACGCATCAGGGCATATCTCTCAATACCGTCAATCTTTCCGCGACGTCTAAGACCTGCTGTATCTACAAATGTAAGTTGTTTACCCTTGTAATCAATACTCTCATCAATAGGATCGATTGTAGTACCGCTAACATCACTTACAACAGAGCGTTCTTCACCTAAAAGTGCATTTAAGAGTGAACTTTTACCAACATTGGTACGACCGATTATTGCTATTTTTATATGGTTTATATCATTTTCGTCAAACTCTTTTATTTTATCGTTTTGAGCAAAAATGGAGTCATCTTCTACTTCTTCTTCATCCGTGTAAAAGTAACCGTCCTCTTCATCTTCAAACTGAGCAAAAAACTCTTCATCGTTAAGTTCGTTTTCATATTCTGGAATTTCAGGTTCGCTTATTATTTCTTCGGCTTCTTCGTCTATAATATCCGAGTCCGGAATGTGGTTATATATCCATTCTAAAAGATTAACAGTACCGCGGTTATGTGAGACAGATATTCCAAAAATAGCATCGCATCCAAACTCGTAAAAATCCCAAAGTTTGTCTTTCATTTTGTCGTTATCAATTTTGTTTACAACCAAGGCTATATCTTTACCCATAGTTTGAAGTTCATAAAAAAGTTTTTTATCTTCATCTTCAGGTAAGCCTTTTCCGTCCACCATATAAAGAATTATGTCTGCTTTATGGGCAGCTTTTAGCGACATATCTTTTATTTTGTCATATAGCTCACAACCCTTGTCTAATCCACCGGTATCAAGTAACAAAGCACGTTTATTGTTTATCACTACTTCACGTCTTTTTACGTCACGAGTAGTCCCTGCCATATCTGATGTTATAGCGTCTCTTTTTTTTACCAAACGGTTAAAAAGTGAGCTTTTTCCGACATTGGGACGACCTATAATTGCAATTTTTTTCATGATAAACCTTATTTTAACGAGTAGAAAGTAGTTAATTTGTAATATTTGTGGAATTATATCATAAAGAGAGTATCGCTTAGGTTGTAAAAACTTACAACCTAATTAAAAAAAATATTAGTCTGAAGGAAATTCTTTGTCTAATTCTTCTAAGGCATTTTTAGATTGAAACTGTTGCCATAGTGCATTATCGTTTTTAAAACTTGTTTTAACCGCATCTTTTACTTTTGTATTTACATTTGATTCGGGTACGGTTACTAAAAGATAAAGATTTCCTGCAGGAGATGTCCATGCATCTATAGCTTTAGAACCCTGTAAGTCCACTTTTGCAATCTGTTTTGAAACGGCAGTAGTAACCTGATCTACCGTCTCGTCATTACCGTTACCTGTAGTACGGGTAAATGTTTCTACTTTGTCTTTGACTTGAGAATTAATCTGTTGAGCAAGATTGCTTCTACCGTTTGCCAGTGCTACTCTTTTCATATGTCCCATTCCCGCAGCAGATTTTTTAGCTATACCGACACCTGCATAAGCACCTTCTACTATAGGTACACAAGTCCATTTAGGAGCTAAAGCTCCATCTTGTTTACATTCAAAACTAACTTGTGGTTTTTCAGCGGGCTTTGATTCTTTTTCACTACATCCTGTGATTGACATAGCGATTAAACTTGCTAAGGCAATTGTATATACAGTCTTTATCATAATAAATTCCTCACTTTAAATTTAGTTGATTATACTCTCAGGAGTCTTAAATAAAAATTATTAATTAAGTTACTTAACACCTAAAAAATCAAATATACCAAGCTTTTTGATTTTACTATTTTGGTGTATCAAAGACTGTGCTTTTGCATCTGAATAGCTTTTTCTCGATTTAGCAGAAAAAGTGTGCTGCTTAAATGCAACTTTGTTTTTGTTTAAATCATATGTAGTGTATTTGACTAAAGATTTAGACTTGTTAAAACCGTAGTCTTGAACATTTTGCGTAGTAGATGTTATAAAAATTTTTAAGGATTTGTCGCTTTTTGGTTTTGAACTTAGTTCAAGTCCGTTTGAGCTTAAAGCAGTTTTTACACCTTTAACAAAGCCCATAGAATTAACGTCCGAGAGTACGTATATGCTAATCTGATTTTTTAGCTCAATATAATCAGAATATAGATTGTTCAGATAGTTTATTTCACTTATATTGTTATAAGAGTTAATCAATAATTTTCTAGCTTCTATTATTGAAGCTAATTTAGCAAAGTTTTTCATCTCATTATGCAAGATACTATATTTTTTTAACCATGAATCGTTTTCTTGAATAGAATCATAGTTTTCTTTTGAGTTTTTTAGTCTTTTAGTGGCGATGATATCAAATCTATCAAAAATTGCCTTTCGAGGAGTTTTTAAAAGTATAAGCTCTTGATCGTTAAACTTTTGTGTCTTTTCTATTTTAAGCTCTATTAGAGACATCGTATTTACAAGGCGTTCATTCTCTTTTAAAATAGGCGTTAAATCAAAACTATCATCTAACTTCAGTTTTGTAGTTTTATTTGTAAAAACCGAATCCAAGTCTTTTTGTATTTGTTCTCTTAAGTTTATGATAGCTTTGTTTTTTGCGTGTGTCAAACTCTCGCCGGATGCAACTGAGTAAATAAATTTAAAATCTTTTGGAGGTGAGGTGTACCAACTCGGTGCATGTTTTGGTTTAGGTGCCGAACATCCTGCAAATATAGCTATTATTATCGCCGTTATAATATATTTATACATTTTTCCCTCATTTTCGTTGATATAAAATTTTATCTTAAAAGTTTTAAATAATACTTGATGTGTATAATTTTAACTATGAAATATTATGCTTATGAAAATTTTAGAGATGATACAAAAGCTTTAATTAAACAGATAGACGAGTTTAATCCACAAGCTGTTGTAGGTATAGCAAGAGGCGGTTTGACCTTAGCCCATTGTATAGCCGAAGGAATTGGCTTAAGAGAGGTTCAAACATTAAGAACCGAACTTTACGACGATACGAAAAAAAGAGAATGTATCAGCGTATTTAATATGTGTGATTTTGAAAAAGACATAAAAAGAATATTGGTAGTTGATGATATAGCCGACAGTGGAGACACGCTAGATGCAGTTATGAAAGATTTAAAGGCGAAAAATTTAGAAATTGAGTTTAAATCAGCTACACTTTTTTATAAAAAAACATCTATATACAAACCTGATTTTTGGATAAATGAGGCTACCGAGTGGATAGAGTTTTTTTGGGAGAAGGATTTTTTAAAGTAAGACTTCTCTAAAAACTCTAATATTTTTTGTTAGTAACCGCAGTAGTTTCCGTCACATCCCGGAACCGAACCGGCATCTTTTGCACTTCCGATTAAAAACTTTTTAAGATATGATTGTTTCTTTTTTGTAAAATAACTGTCATTTAAAATTTCCATAGCCTCTTTGTCCGATTTATGCAAATCTTTGATTGCCGTATCTGATTCATCATAAATCATTTCCCATTCAAGTACCGTGTGCATCTTTGCACCTCTAAATGGGCTTCCGTGACAGGATACACACAGTTTTTTATAGACTTTCATCCCTTTTGAATTGTAGGCGTAAAGATTTTGTGATGCTAATAATATTGCTAATGCTAATAATATATTTTTCATTTTTTCATTCCTTTTAAATATCTTTTTTGAACGTCTTTAAGTATAAAATTAAAATCAGCAACATCCCAATAACCTAAAGAGTAGTCAATTATATTTTCATTCTTATCTAAAAAGTAAAGCATCGGAGTGGCTTTTGCATTAAGTTTTGAAGGAAAAAAATCTTTATCTTTCATAACTATAACCGAGCTGTATGCTTTGTTTATTTTTTGGACTATGTTTTTGTCTTCAAGAGTGGTTTCTTTGAGTTTTTTACAGAATTTACAATCTTTGGAGGTTATAAATACAAAAACAAGTTTATCCGTTTTTTTAGCTTTTTCAACGGCTGTTTTGTAGTCCTTATTCCACTCTATAGAATCAGCAAAAAGTGAAAGGCTTAACGCTAATAATATTAAAAAATATTTCATTAATCTACCTTTGTTAATAACGATAAGTGCAGGTTAACGAAAAATCGTTTAATATAAACTTTTATTATATTTTTAGTTTTTTATTTTCTTTTTTCTTTTATAAGTTCATATGCTTGATTTATCTCTTGTGTTTTAGCAGTAGCTTCTTGCATATAAGCATCATCTTTGCCTTGTGCTTTTATAATATCCGGATGATACTGACGTACTAGTTTTCTATATGCTTTTTTGATTGTAGCCATATCATCGTTTGCATCTACGCCTAAAAGTTTATAAGCATCTTCAATGTTTTCTTTAGGATGGACATTTTTAATCATTTGCTCAAACTGATCAAATATAGCATGGTATGCATTTGGATCAAACTCAAAAGCTTCGGCTATAGTTTGTAAAACTCTATCTTCATTTTCACTTACTTCACCATCTACAAATGCAAGCTGAATTAAAAATCCCATAAATTGCTGTTGTTTTGCTCGATCTCTTTTTATCGCAGAACCAAGTCTGTGAGCTATCTCTTCTAAGTCATCCAGTCTGTTTTTTTCTTCTGAGAAGATACGCTTTAATATATCTTTTGTTTTCTCAGGTTCAGGAAATACCGATGAGATATCATCAAACATAATTCCTACAAGTTCAGCTTCGAGTGAATCGACTTTGCCATCAGCCTTTGCAACTTTTGCGACAAGTGCTACAAAAAGTCCTAAATCACTTTGTTTTATAGACTCGTATGAGACGGAAAAATTTTTAAATGCTTCTTGGGAGTAAGCCGTATATCTCGCATACGATTTAAATATATAATAAAAAACGGCTCCTAAAATAGCCAGTACGATAATGTTACCCATAAAAGTCCTTTGTAATGTAGAAAATCATAGAAGTATATAAGAAAAAGTTTAATGTAAATTAACTATAATTTTCACGTAAAAATAAAAAGGAATATTCAATGTCAAAATCTTATTTAGAATCACATCCGGATGAAAACGGTTATTTTGGAAAATATGGAGGAGCTTTTATTCCACCTCCTTTAGTAGAACCGTTTGCGGAGATTACAAAAGAATATCAAAAATTAAAAAATGACCCTGAATTTATTGCCGAACTAAAATATGTACGTAAACATTATCAAGGTCGTCCAACGCCTATATCTTACGCTAAAAACCTTACCAATCACTGCGGGGGAGCAAAAATATTTTTAAAACGTGAAGACTTAAACCACTCGGGTGCACATAAACTTAACCATTGTATGGCTGAGGTAATACTAGCCAAAAAACTTGGCAAAACAAAAGTTATAGCTGAGACCGGTGCAGGACAACATGGTGTAGCCCTTGCAACAGCTGCAGCGTACTTTGGGCTAGAGTGTGAGATACATATGGGTGAGGTCGATATTAAAAAAGAGCATCCAAATGTTGTACGTATGAAGATTTTAGGTGCAAACGTTATCCCTGCAACTCACGGATTAAAAACGTTAAAAGAAGCAGTTGACTCTGCATTTGAATCTTATGTACCACAAGCAGATACTGCACTCTTTTGTATAGGAAGTGTAGTTGGTCCGCATCCGTTTCCTATGATGGTAAGGGATTTTCAGTCTGTTGTAGGTTTTGAATCAAAAGAACAGTTTTTAGAGATGGAAGATAAACTGCCCGATGCTGTTATTGCCTGTGTAGGAGGCGGTAGTAACGCTATGGGTATATTCTCTGGTTTTATTGATGATGAAGATGTAGCATTAATTGGGGTTGAGCCTATGGGTCGCGGAGTAAACTTAGGTGAACATGCAGCTTCACTTACATATGGAGAAGAGGGTGTTATGCATGGATTTAACTCTAAAATGCTAAAAGATGCCGATGGTGAGCCTGCACCTGTATATTCTATTGGAAGTGGGATTGATTATCCTTCAGTTGGGCCTGAACATGCGTACTTAAATGAGATAGGGCGTAGTAAAGTCGGGCTGTGTACAGATGAAGAAGCCGTAGATGCATTTTATAAACTCTCTCAACTTGAAGGTATCATACCTGCACTTGAATCTGCCCACGCCGTAGCATATGCTATGAAGCTGGCTCGTGAGATTGGTCCGGATAAAACCATACTTGTAAACTTAAGTGGACGCGGTGATAAAGATATAGATTTCGTAGTTGAGAACCATCCTATACCAAACGCTAAATTTTAAGTAATATTTATATAAACATGAGTGGATATAATTCCACTTATGAACAGACTTAAGAATATGAATAAAGGCGTCAAGTATATGCTTGTAGCCTCTTTTACTTTTGCCATTATGGGAGCATTTGCAAAACTTGCTTCTGCACATATGTCATCACTTGAAGTTGTTTTTTTCAGAAATGTTTTTGGTGTAGCAATTATCGCATATGCTATATACAAAAAACCACTCCAAAGTAAGGGCGGTAAGCCTTTTTTACTTTTATTTCGCGGGACTATGGGTTTTGTTGCACTTCTAGCTTTTTTTTATAATATTGCACATATCCCACTCGGAGATGCAATGACCTGGTCTAAAACCTCACCAATCTTTACAGCTATATTTGCTTGGGCTTTTTTATCTGAACACTTAAGCAAAAAAGCATGGTTTGCTATTTTTATAGGATTTATCGGTATTGTATTTATTACAGAGCCTACAAATATAGGTTTTACAAAGTATGATGCGCTAGGTCTTTTTAGCGGGATAGGGGCAGCCCTGGCTTACACCTCGATTAGAGAGCTTAAAAAACATTATGATACGCGAGCTATAGTGTTATCGTTTATGGGTGTGGGAACCGCCGGACCGATAATTTTATTTTTTGCATCTGAATTTTTTTATATGCCAAGCCTTGATTTTATGCTTGGAGAGTTTGTGATGCCAAGCGGGATAGTTTGGTTTTATGTGATTGCAATGGGTGTACTTGCGACTATTTCTCAACTTCTTATGACAAAGGCTTATTCTGAGACAAAAGCAGGAATTGTCGGAGCCGTATCATATACAAATATTTTGTTTTCTATCATTGTAGGGGTTATGCTCGGAGATGCCCTGCCTAGTTTATCCGTAAGTACGGGTATAGTTCTTGTAGTACTCGCAGGTATCTTGGTCGCAAGGGCAAAGTAAGAAAAATAAGGTATAATCATATTTCTAAAAATTAAAGGTAAAAAATGATATTACTTAGTGGACCTTGTGTTATAGAAAGTGAAGAAAATATTTTTAAAATTGCAAAAGAGTTAGAGAAGTATCATAATGACGATGCAATAGATTTTTACTTTAAAGCAAGTTTTGATAAAGCAAACCGTACATCTTTAGAGTCATTTCGTGGACTAGGGATAGATGAAGGTTTAAGAATTTTACAAAAAGTAAAAGATGACTTCGGATATAAAGTTGTAACAGACGTACACGAATCAACTCAGGTTGCTCAGGTTGCAGAGGTTGTAGATATGCTCCAAATTCCTGCATTTTTATGTCGTCAGACAGACCTTCTTGTTGCATGTGCACAAACAGATAAAAAGATAAACATCAAAAAAGGGCAGTTTTTAAGTGCAGATGCTATGAAATATCCTGCTTTAAAAATCTTGCAAACACGTGGATGTAATGAAGCAACATATGAGAACTCTAAAAAACATGGACTCTATCTGTGTGAGCGTGGAAACTCTTTTGGATACGGTAACATGGTTGTAGATATGCGTAACCTTGTTATGATGAGAGAATATGCACCGGTTATATTTGACGCAACTCACTCTGTTCAGATGCCAACTGCACAAGATGGTAAAACTGGTGGAGATAGCTCAATGGTTCCATATCTTGCTAAGGGTGCTGCTGCGGTAGGAGTTGATGGTTTCTTCTTTGAGACACACTTTGACCCAAGCATTGCACTAAGTGATGGACCAAATATGATAAAGCTTGATGAGTTAGAAAACTTAGTAGAAAAAATTAAAAAAATACAGGAGATATAAAATGAATTTAATTGAGGGAAAGTTAAGAGTTAACGGTGGTAAAAAAGTTGCTATAGTTAGTACGAGATGGAATCATTTCATAGTTGACAGATTAGTTGAGGGTGCTGCTGATGCATTTGCTCGCCACGGTGGTGAAGCTGCAGATTTAACTCACGTTTTAGCACCTGGTGCATTTGAATTACCAATGGTAGTCGAGAAACTTTTAGCATCTGGAAAGTATGACGCTGTATGTGCTTTAGGTGCAGTTATTCGCGGTGCTACTCCGCACTTTGATTATGTATCAGCTGAGGCTACAAAAGGTATCGCTAGTGTTAGTTTAAAATACCAAAAACCTGTATCTTTTGGACTTTTAACTACTGATACTATCGAGCAGGCAATCGAGCGTGCAGGTACAAAAGCAGGTAACAAAGGTTTTGAAGCTATGACTACGGTTATAGAATTACTTGACTTATACGAGAATATGTAATGGCGACTCGTCATCATGCTCGTATGGCTGTTGTGAGCCTATTATATGCCTATGATTTGGGTAACGGAAATATAGCCGAACATACGGCGGAGATTTTAGAAGAGAAAAAGATTCGCAATAAACAAAAAGACTTTGCACTAGGTCTTTACGATGGTGTTATGGAAAACTTGGCAAAGATTGATGAGGCCATTATCAAACATCTAAAAGATTGGGATTTTGAACGTTTAGGCTCAATTGAGCGTGCAACTCTTCGTTTAGCGGGTTATGAGATTTTGTTTGGTGATTTGGATTCTGCGGTAGTTATTAACGAAGCAGTTGAAATCACAAAAGCTTTTGGAACAGAACAATCTCCAAAATTTATTAACGGTGTTCTAGACGCAATTAGTAAAGATAAGTAATATCTAATGAAAAAAATAGTTTTTTTATTTATTTTTTTTAGCACACTAGCATTCTCTGCAAATGAATGTGTAGTGTGTCATAAAGGGATAGAAGATATTCGAGACAGAAACTCATCTATGATGAGCGAGATTTTAAAAATTGCAGATAAAGCAGGTCATAAAGGTAATGACTGCATCGTTTGTCATGGCGGTAATCCGTACAATAAAAGTAAAGAGTACGGACATAAAGGGACTATAAAATATTTTAAAGACAATGAGGGTCCAAAAGATTTTTATCCATCGCCAACAGATCCGCTTGTAAATAAAAATACTTGCGGAATGTGTCATGAATCCCAAGTAGATGCACAATATAGTTCTATGATGATGGATATTAAAGTCGATGTTAATGAGACAAACACTTCTGAGTACTTACATAAAAAAATTGGTTCTGAACAATTTTTAGCTTATATGGATAAGCTCTCTAAACAAGAGTCTGAAGCATTTTCAAAAAAAAGTAAAATTCCACATTCTAAATTTTCTCACAATAAAGGTTGTGCCGTTTGTCATATACCTTATGCAAAAGATGGATTATACAAAGGTTCAGATGTAAGAATCAATAAAAAAAGATCAAATCATCTTTTAGTTCATCAGATTCAAAGTTCTTCAAACGTTATAGTGAATGTAGATGATAACAACTATTCGGGTGTATCTGTCCAAACTTGTGCCAGATGTCATAGCGATAAAAAATTTACGGCTCTTTCATATCAAGGTTTATTGGATACAGGCGATAAACATCATCTACATATGCAAGAAGACATTCACTTTAAACGCGGTATGTTATGTCAAGATTGCCACACTTCAAATGATATGCACGGTAGCGGGCTTGTTTCAAATGAGAATTTGGCTGCTGTAGAGATCGAGTGCCAAGACTGTCACGGTACTACAAAAAAGTACCCTTGGGAATTGCCGCTTGGATATTCAGACGAGTATAATACAACTTTGAGTAATGACAAGGGCAGAGGTGTTGTAAAAGATGTTGCAAAATACTTAAAACAAGGTTTTGTAGCCGATGCAAAAGATGGTTATCTGCTTAGTGCACGTGCCAATCCTCTGCCAAATGTAGTAAGAAAAGAAAACAGTGTAATAGTGCATCTGGCAAACGGTAAAAATATAGAATTAAAACCTCTAAAACTTTTAAAAATAAAAAAAGAGTTATCCAAAGATGCACTTGTTGCAATGGATGCTATAGATGCACATACAAATAAGTTAGAGTGTTATACCTGTCATGTAACATGGACACCACAATATTATAAAAGTAAACAAAACAAACTCTTAAGATGGGAAGATCCTGCTCTTGCCCAAAACGGTGAAGGCAGAATCAGTCCCGTAATTCAAAAAAATCATAAAAGTTTAACCGCCCAACCTCATAATATAAGTAAAAAAACTAGAACTTGTGAGAGTTGTCACAGTTCAAATAAAGCGATGGGATTTGGGATAGATGGAGTTAAAAGTAGTTTTACAAAAGTAAAAGAGATAGACAGCAACTTTACTTTAGCATCTACACTAAGTAAAGAACAACTAAATAAATTAGACCGTAGAGGGATGTGTTTGTCTTGCCATGAAAGCATCCCAAAAGGAAACTTGGCAGTATCTGTTATGACACATGCAGCTGAGATGGCAGAATTAAATATAGATACAAAAATGCATAAAAATATCTTATATCAGATTTTACATATAGGTGCTTGGACTCAGGTTTTAGGGGCAGTATTAGTGTTGTTAATAATTGCTTATTTAATTTATGCTAACTTTATAAAAAAGAAACCTGTAAATCCTAGAAATGAAGGGTGGAAATAATGAAAAAAATAGTTTTAATAACTCTTTTTGTATCGTCTATGTTTGCAAATGACATCATTATAAAACAGAGTAGTTATAGTGTAGATAAAACGATGCAAAACATAAAAGATATACTAAATGCCAAAGGATTAAATATTTTTGCCGTTATCGATCATCAAAAAAATGCAAAAAATATAGATATGAATATGAATGAATCCAAAGTTATAATATTCGGTAATCCAAAAGTAGGTACAAAGTTTATGAATGAAAATATGGCAAGTGGACTTGACTTACCTTTGAAAATAATAATATATAAAGATAAAGACTCTAAAGTGAAATTAGCATATAGAGATGGAACTTGGCTTAAAAAAGAACATGGTTTAAGTTCAAATAAACTAATAAATAAAGTTAGCAATGCACTAAATAATATTACAAATAAAGCGATAAAATGAGTAGATTAACAAAAGAAGAAGCATTAGATTTAATAAAAAATGCCGACTTAAAAGAGTTGGGGAAGATGGCAACGGCTCGTAAAAAAGAGTTGCATCCAAAAGGTGTTACAACTTTTGTTGTAGATAGAAATATAAACTATACAAACATTTGCTGGGTCGATTGTAAATTTTGTGCATTTTACAGACATGAAAAAGATGAAGATGCATACGTACTTAGCTTTGATGAGATAGATGCAAAGATAGATGAGCTTTTAGAAATCGGCGGTACTCAGATTTTGTTTCAGGGCGGGGTGCATCCAAAGCTAAAAATTGAGTGGTACGAGGATTTGGTCGAGCATATCCATACAAAATATCCGACTATAACTATACACGGTTTTTCATCTATAGAGATAGATTTTATAGCACGTGTATCACGCATCAGCGTACAAGAGGTACTGGCTCGTTTAAAAGCTAAAGGTCTTGCATCTATTCCGGGTGCTGGAGCTGAAATACTCTCAGACAAGGTTCGTGATATTATAGCACCTAAGAAAATTGATTCTGATGTGTGGATTGATATACATCGTCAAGCTCACAAACTTGGCATTATGTCAACGGCTACTATGATGTACGGAACAGTTGAGACAGACGAAGATATAATAGACCATCTGGAAATGGTAAGAAATCTCCAAGATGAAACAGGTGGTTTTCGTGCATTTATTATGTGGAGTTTCCAATCTGACAATACGGAACTACTTCGTCAAATTCCCGATATGGAAAAACCATCTTCAAACCGATACTTAAGACTTTTAGCCGTTGCAAGACTTTATCTTGATAATGTCCCTAATATACAAAGTTCATGGGTTACACAAGGTCCGTACATAGGTCAAATGGCACTTAAATTCGGTGCGAATGATTTAGGTTCAACTATGATGGAAGAAAATGTAGTAAGCAGTGCGGGTGCTAGTTTTAGAATGGCAAAAGACGAGATGGTGCATCTTATACGTGATATCGGAGAATCGCCGGCAATTAGAAATACGGCATATGAGATTTTAGAGAGATTTTAAGATGCAAAAATTTTTAATAATATTTTTATTGATAGGACAAGTTTTAATGGCAGCAAAAATAGAGTATATAGAAGTAAATGATTTAAAAGTTCCTGTTATCTTTGAAGAAGACAACAGATTACCGCTTGTTAATATGCAGTTTGTTTTTCAAAATGCCGGAAATATAGCCGATGGTGAAAAACCGGGACTTGCAAAGTTTAGTGCAGCTATGATGGGTGAGGGTACTAAGACTCTCGGTTCATCGGCATTTGCAGAAGCTTTAGAAGCAAAAGCTATTCATATTTCATCATCTACCGGTCGTGAAACTTTTGTTATTGAAGCTAGCTCTATAAAAGAGGAGTTTGATGAGACTTTAAAGTATTTTGATATGCTTTTGAGCGATCCCAACCTAAGCATGGATGCTCTTAAAAAAGTAAAAAGTGTAAAACTCGGTTCACTTGCGAGAAAACAAAATGATTTTGATTATGTAGCTGCTAACGAGCTAAAATCTATTATGTTTGAAAATACACCTTTGGCAAATCCTGCATCTGGAACACTTGAGAGTGTAGAGTCCATTGAACTAAAAGATGTTAAAAACTTTTTAACACAGCACTTGGTAAGTAACAGACTTATAGTTGTAGTCGGCGGTGATATATCTTTGGACGATACAAAAAAGAAATTAAAAAATATAATTTCTAAAATGCCAAAAGGTAAGATGCAAAAACTAAAAACTTATGAAGTTACAAAAGAGGTAAGTGAAAAAGTACTTAAAAAAGAAACTGAACAGGCTTATGTGTATTTTGGTTCACCTTATGATATGGATGTAAGCGATGAAGATTATTATAAAGCACGCGTAGCTACTTTTATACTCGGAACAGGTGGTTTTGGAAGTCGTATGATGGAAGAGATAAGAGTAAAAAGAGGTCTGGCTTATTCAGCTTATGTCAGAGTCAATATAAACAAATCAGGCTCATATATGAGCGGATATCTTCAAACAAAGATAGAATCTATGGAAGAAGCAAAAACTACCGTTAAAGAGGTTATAAACGAGTTTGTAAAAAACGGTGTAACACAAGATGAGTTGGAACAGACTAAAAAGTTTTTACTTGGAAGCGAGCCGCTTAGAGTAGAGACTATGAGTCAAAGGTTAAGTCGTACTTTTCAAAACTACTATAGAGGTCTGCCTTTAAACAATTCAGAAGTTGAACTACAAAAAATTAAAAACATTACCTTGGATGAATTAAATGAGTATATTAAAGCTCATCGCGAGATATTAAATCTAAGTTTTGCGATAGTTACCAGATAATTATTGCAAAATGACATATTTTAAACAAAGATATTATTAATAGCTTATAATTTTTCATAATCTATTAAAGGGCAGGTTTTGAAGTTGACTAAAGAACAGGATGAGAAGTTTAAAAAACTTGGAATATCTTCGTTTATAGAACTGTCATTAATTATCCCTAATTCATATGAAGATTATCGTATAAATAATTTCTTAGTAGAACATAAGTCTCAAGTCATAGATGCAACAGTAGAATCTGTGTATCGTGCTCCAAATTCCATACAAATTACTTTCTACGCTCACAATCTCGGACATAGCATTCAAGGTGTTCTTTTTCGTCCGCGTCCATATATGATGCATCAATTTAAAGTGGGTGAGAGGGATTATTTTTACGGTTTATGTGATTGTAAAATGGGTAAGTGCACTATGACTATGCCTAAAAAAATATCGCAAGTAGGAGAAATAACCCCTAAATATAAATCTACACTACGAAGTGACGTTTTGCAAAGGTTTATACAAAAAAATCTTACTTTAGAAAAGCTAGCAAGTGAGGGTTTAAAAGAATATATTGCCACAGAGATACTAAAACTTCACTTTCCTGCATCCATACCCTCAAAAGAGTTAGAAACTCCAACTATAGATGCATTAAAATATACCGAACTTTTTTCATATATGAAGCAACTTAGCGTTAAAAGAAGATATTTTAGCGCACTCTCATCAAGTGCAAGAGATTATAAAAAGTGGGCTGGGACTCTTCCATTTGAATTAACGCAAAAACAGATAGAGGCTATAGAGGATATAAAAAAAGATATCTCAAAAGATGTAGCTGCAAAAAGGATGATAGTCGGAGATGTAGGAAGCGGAAAAACAATGGTAATACTTGCAGCTGCATATATGAATATGCCAAATAAATCTATACTTATGTCACCAACTACAATTCTTGCAAATCAGCTATACGAAGAGGCTAAAAAGTACCTCCCCTATGCAAAAATAACACTAGTCACAAATAAAAGCAAAAAACTTGATTTAAGCGAATATGATTTGATAATAGGTACACATGCTCTTTTATATAGGGAATTACCAAAAGCCTCTTTAGTGATGGTAGATGAACAACACCGTTTTGGGACTCAGCAGAGAAATATGCTGGAAAAACTGGTAAGCAGTGGAGATAAAAAGCCTCACTACTTGCAGTTTTCCGCTACACCGATTCCTCGTACACAGGCTATGATAGAAACTGCACATATAGATGTAAGTCTGATTACATCTACACCCTTTAAAAAAGATATTACTAGCAAAGTTATCCACAAACAAGATTTTAAAGATTTACTTGGACATATAAAAAGTGAAATAAGTAAAGGTAATCAGGTTCTTTTGGTTTATCCATTGGTTGAGCAAAGTGAAGTTTTAGAGTACCAAAGTATAGATGAAGCTAGGGGATATTGGGAGAAAAATTTTGATGGCGTATATGTAACTCACGGGAAAGATAAGGAAAAAGAACAGGTACTTTTAGATTTTGCCAAAGATGGAAATATCTTAATAGCTACAACGGTGGTAGAAGTTGGTATATCTTTGCCAAAACTCTCTACTGTTGTTATAGTAGGGGCTGAGAGATTGGGCCTTTCAACCTTACATCAACTTCGTGGACGTGTAAGCAGAACTGGGCTTAAAGGGTATTGTTATCTTTATACCAATGCATCTGCTTCTGAGAGATTAAATGAGTTTTGTCATACTGTAAGCGGTTTTGATATAGCTAATATGGATTTAAAATATAGAAAAAGCGGAGATTTGTTAAAAGGTGTAAATCAAAGCGGTTCTCAGTTTAAATGGATTGATTTGGCTGAGGATGAAAGCATAGTTTCAGTTGTAAAAAAAGATTTAAAATCTTGAAACTTTGTTTCAAAGCTTTAGTGCCTCAGCGGCTAGCGGAGTAAATGGAATTATTTCCATTTACGGGACTAATTAATATAGTCCAAATTTACCGTCGTTTCTTTTGTAAAGAACGCGAGTTTTATCTTCATTGTCTAAAAAGATTTCAAACATCTTATTGCTCTCTTTTAAGTCGTTTAATACATCCTCAACTTCACGAGGTTTATATAAATCAAGCTCAACAGGAACAATCTCATCTTCCATAGCTTCTGCTGTTTCTTTTACATCTACATCTTCAGATTTGATTGTATTTAAACCTACTTTTTGATGATCAACTTCTTTATCATGCATACGACGAAGTGCTTTTTGAGCACGCTCAATTGCAATATCTATCGCAGCATATAAGTCATCATCGTTTTGTTTAATAATTACGGAGTTTTTACCAGCCATCGTGATAACAAACTCAACCATTGAGTGTTCTTTACCCTTTTTTGTTTGTGCAGATGCAATAACATTTACACTTGTAATACCCATATTGTACTTATTTAAAGTCTCTATTGAAGAGGTCATATGGGTTTTTATAGCATCAGTTAATTCTAAATGTCTACCTGTTAGGGAGATATTCATAAATATATCCTTTTAAAGTTTTTAAGTCGCGAATTATATCATAGTTTTTGTATGGTTCTTCTGAAAAATCTTATAGGTTCTGCTCCCGTGACACCTGTAGGTACAGTAACCGTCACATCCATAAGTACTGAACCGTTTTGTTCCTCCGTGGATAGATTGTCTATATAGTCCGTACAACCTGAGGGTGATGTACCTATATATCGCATGCTAATATTAATATCATAAAGACCGTCTAAATTATTTATAGATAAATTATCTTCACAACCGTCTCTAGCTATTTCATATAATGCATACTCGATAGCACTTTTTGTATGAAGTTCTACTTGTTCATAAAAATATTGGTCAATTGTTCTTTTTGAAGTAATAGCAGTTGTATTTAGTGATAAAAGCATAATCGTAGCTACGACTATAATAACTCCTACCGCCATTATCATAGCAAAGGCCGAACGATTGCCAATATTATTGGTACCCCTAAAATTATTTCTTCTTTCAGTAAACATTTTTCTTTTAAAAATGTTCCTTATAGAAGATTTTAGGGGCACTAAAACACGGTTTTTTCTTTGCATAGTGCATATCCTTCAGCATTATTTATTAAGTCGCTTTTAACACATACCTGAATCTTTATCATAGAACCAACTGCTCGAAACTGAAAAGTTGCTACATTTTCCATAATAGTACTTTTTTTAGCGACATTGTCTGTATATCTTTCGCCATTCCAAGGTTGGTAATCATAGTAAAAAACTAAGTTATAAGTACCATTTCCTTTACCGTCATCCTCAATAGCTACGGCATTAGCAGTCCAAGAAAGCTGATAGTATTCATAAATATCTACACCGGCAAAGTTACTATTAAGACTATTTTGTGCAAAAGCAGTAATACGATGCATAGCTGCACCTACACCGGCTACGGCTGCACCTTGCCAACCGTAACTACTATTTACATCATTATTAGAACCTATAAAGTATATGGCTGCATCGTTTATCGTGCTATTAGTATCAGATAGGATTTGTATTAAGTTATTAATTTCCGTAGTATTAGTTTCAGGTGTATCAATTGCAGCACCTGCAGCTACAGAATTGTTTAAATCAGCTATACCGCTCCAAAAAGGTCTCGTGTTCCCACGCCATCCATCTATATCTCTTTGGACCCACTCTAAAGTACGGTAGTTTCTATTTGGGTCAATACTTTGTATACCTACAAAAGTAGTATTATCATCTTCTTTAGCTATTACAGAATCAGGTATACGGTAAGATAAACGTTTTGCAATGAACTCTACCGCTATTGAACTCTGGTCTTGGAGTTTGTTGTTTATTTTTGTATGTAAAAAATTTTGATAAGATTGTGCTAACAATTCAACACCAAACTTGCCGAGTATTCCAATGATAACAATAACAAAGATGAGTTCTAACATTGAAAAAGCTGATTTTTTAGTCATTGATGTAGCCTCTTATAGTAATCTACTTCTCCTATATTAAAAGTATAAGAATTTAAACTAGTAATTGTATCTCCAGAAGTATTATATATAGTTACGGTTACTCTTTTTGCGTATAGGCCGTTTATATTTGAAGCAGTTACGTTAACATCGTATTTATATTCATTTTTATACGCATCTGATGATGTATCATTAATAAATAAATCTTCATTTGTGACTATATTATCATCAATGTCGTCTAAATCTCCCGCATCTGAACCAAAAGCAGATATACCGGTTGTAGTGTCATCCAAGCATCTTCTGTGAAGAGCTTGGTTTATATGACCCGGTCTTAATTTAGTTGAAGCATTACAATCTACAGCAATGTTGATAACTTTTGCTAAACCTGTAGCATTTACATCCACAGCTTCATTTATAGAATTTTCATCCCATCTGTAAGACAACACTTGGTTTATCTCAGCCGATGCAGCAAAAATCGCTTCTTGAACAAGATTGTTTTTTACCCCTTCTCCTACAGCATTTGTCATTATAGGGACTGATGCTACTGTTATACCTATGATGACGATTGCAAATATAAGTTCAATCATAGAAAAAGCAAAACGTTTTGTGTAAGGTACTACCACATAATTCTCCTATTTGTTTTGCTTGCACCGCTTGTTTGCGATGTTGAGTTTGCATCGTCAACACCACCCCAGTCTTGACTACTTTTAACAAACTCAACTTCAAATTCATTTTTATCATCATTTGCATCGAATTTGTTATATATTAACCAACGGGATGCATTATTTTCCATAGTAGCTTTATAACTGTATCCACTACTTTCATCATAATCTAAGCCAACTTGTGTCGGTGTTCCTGCAATAATACCTGTAATATCGACTTTATTTGTATTTTTTTGTGAGACAGTACCGACAATCCCGTCACTTGGTGTGTGTAAAGCGTTTACATACCATCTAGGATCATTTGTTGAATTTGAATCAACACCGTTAGGTAATAAACTTTTGTTACAGTTAACACCAAAACTGTCAACGCCGTTACAATAAGATTCAAAGTATATAAATGTATTTCCAATATCACCTGTAATTATTCTTCTTGGAGTATTAGTTCTTCCATATATAAATGTAGCATTACCATTACCTGTACCTATGTCTTCTCCTGTAATATTTGCATCAGATGATGGTGAAATTTGGGTGTAATATGAATCAGCACTAATGTTTAAGTCAGCTGCCAAAACTCTAAAAGGATTTATAGCATTATTTACCTCTCTAGGGAAATTAAATCTAAGCATTTTAGATGTGTTGTTTTCATTCCAAGCAACAGTATATTTACCTGCAATAAATCCAAGTTTAGCATTTGGAATGCTGGTTGTATTCGCATCATTATGTAATAGGTCAGCTATAGAAATATTTAGTCCAACAGGATTTTCATAGTATGGTGCACCAGTTGTAAAGTTAAGAGTAGTACCGTTGTTTTCGTTTTGTGCAACTACAAGTACTTGCACTCTAGCACCCATATCAAAAGTTGAAATGTTTGTATCATCTATATTTGATAAGTATGTAAAAGTACTTGTTAATCCATTATTATTTGACACATTCAAATCTTGTATTTTAAAATGGTGTGGAATAAAAGTTACATTTAAATCTCCACAAATATAAGAACCGTCTTCGTTACAGTTGTTATATAAAGATGCAGATGGATCATTAACAGAGCGATTGTCTTCTAAGTCAACTTTTGCCCAGTTTTTATCCTTAAGAATAAGCGTTACTTTTCCGACATCGTCAAATTCCATTCCAACAACATTATTGTCTGTACCGTCAGTAGAGATACCGTTTAATATATTAAAAACAGATTCACTGGAGATACTTGCAGAACCGCTAAGTGTTGTAGCTGTACCATCGGCTGAATTTACTACAGAATCTCCAAGTGTTAGATTAGATTTAGTTTGGTTATAGTTTGATGTTTGAATATCTGTATGTCCTGATGAATCATAATCATAAGCTTTTACAGTTGTGTTGTATGTTGAACCTGAACGCATTAAGTCAGGTACATGAGCCGGTGTATTTGGATCACTGATTGTAATATCAAATCTGTCAGGTCTAATGGCAAAATTGTCACTTGAACAATCAGCATCTCCGGAGTCAAGTGTACACATTAGACATCCGTAGTCGCTACCATATAAAGGGTTATATCCACAGGCTTCTATCTCTTCTTGGGTTAAAACTTGACCTGTGCCTTGTTCTTGTCCACAACTTCTTCCCCCATTATTTGAATCACAGGGAGAACCGTTACTGGCAAAACATCTGTCATATGCTTCTTGACCAAAAGAAAGTCTATATTGGTTAGAATCATTTACACATTGACCTAGTCCTTGTAAGTTACCGGTTGTAGAAGAATTAAGCATACATGTTGCAATTGTTGCATTTGCTTCAGCACTTGCACTTATATACATTTTACTAAAATCGAGCGATGTTATATAAAATCTAGTATCTTTATTTGCATATGATGGCATAACTACATCTATATCTGAAGTAACTTGACCGTTATTTATACTAATAACGGTAGGGTTACCGTCTGTGTCATACAATACATTTTTAGTTGAACAAGTTGAATCAGAAATATAAGGAATTATCCTGAATTTTAAATTGCTATCAATTGAAGAGTAAGCAGAAGCATCACCGGAAGTATCTAAATATACGCCGGTGATAGTTTCTGTTTTATTTGAAACTTTTGTAGTTATAAACTTTGTCCCGGCATTATAATCAGAAATAGTTGTAAAATCATTTACTATATCTGCATTGGTCGCACTCACTTCAGGTGGATTTGGGTCATATGCACGACAGATACCTTGAACTTTAAGTTCATCTATCTCATGGTTATTACATCCTCCACCTGTTCCTGATGTAAATGCAAAACGAACATATTCAGGGGTTGTACTTTGTCCGTTTGCACCAGCTTTTGCATCAAACTTATTTATAATTACTTGATATCCGTTTCCATCGTTTATATCTCTTTCTAGAGTTATATAAAGATGAACAGGATCTCTTGCATCTGCAGTAAACCTGTATTTGTGTTTCGGTTCTGCTGTGTTAGTATTTTTAACGGCAACCCTCGGATTAAGTTGAGCTGAAGAAGCTAAATACTCATAACCATCTCTACCGCTTCCATCACCGCGTATAGTCACATAGTTAGTATAGCTTTGTGCATTAAATGGAGTATTGGAATCACATGAAGTACCTACTAGTCCACCTTCTCTACTCTCGTTACAGTTTCCAAAGTTACCGTACTCATCTATACCAAGACCCAACCATCCACCTTCAAAACCATCGTTTGAATCATTTTGAGCATACCCCATAGAACCACCGAAGGCCCCAGGTTGAGGAGAAGCTCCTACTGCCGAATCATAAAGAACGGCAACTATACCGTCTGCACCATATGTCCCAAGACCATCATGACTACTCCCACAACCGCCATAAGCATATTGTTCAAATTCAACTATAATCATGTTTTCGCTAGATTTAAACTCATAGTCTTTTGTAACTGCAGTTGCAAGATTTTTTTCACCGCTTGTCAGTCTTAGTCTTCCATCAACGATTTGTGGTGTAAAACCGCCACTACTGTATAATGTACGCCAATATTCATCTAGTTCTGTTTCAAAATCATCTTCATAACATGTAGGTATATTGACTTGTTCAAGAATTATTACTTCTGTTGAACTATTTGTTCCCATCTCTACTGAACCGTCTGTAACAGATATTGAACTTAAATCTATGTAGAAGTTTTCGTCAAATTCAATAGGTACGTCATGTATAATTGGAATAGTAAAAGTAGCTTCAGTTGTTCCAGCTGTAATTGTAACAGTTTGATTTGTATATGGAATATAGTCAATATTACCGATTGCACTACCGTCTCTAGTAGTGTAGTTTATACTAACATCTTGAAATATAGGTTTTGAAAGGATTATTTTTATTGGTAATAATTTACTAGAACCATCAGGTGAGTTAACTTCTTCAAGTATTTCATATAAGGCATTTTCAAAACCTATTGTGGCAGGAGTTATAAATTCAAGATTTAGTATAAAGTCAAGGGTTTGTCCCGGATTTTGTTCTTCGACCATAATATAATAATCTGTACCTGATGTTACTGCCATTGAACCAGTATAATCTAGATCATTGCTATCACCTCCGTATATTTCATTACCTCCACAGCTTGTACCAATATTAATAATCTGTTTTAGAGAATTTTTTTCTATATTAAACGATAAAACTCCATTAACATCTGTATTAAATTTAAAATATCTGGTGTAGCCTTCTGAAGCAGTAGAATTCTCACTATAGGATGCATTAGCATCCATTGTAGTAGCGTCTATATTTGCAACAAGTTCTGGTGATGTACAATCATATGTTGGTGCAGCATTAAGATTGACAAAAGAAAAAAAGAAAATGATTGAAAAAAGAAACAACTTTATGTTAAAAGTATTCATTATTAGACTCCTAGGATGTCGTAGTTATACCAAAATAACCTTATATTATCAGTTAAATCTACTTAGCTTTTGCTTAATTATTTGAGTTGAAACTTGTTCGTTAAAGTTAGTATAAAAGATATCTATTATTTTAAATAATTAGATATCTTTTCTGCGATGCCGTATTTTGAGTCATCTGAGAGAATTATTTGAGCAGCTTTTTTATTGTCGGTGTTAAATACTATCGGACCTATAAAGTTAATGACTGAGTCTTCTATAGGGTTTTGAATTAGAACAATATTTAGCGTTAAAATATTAGAACTTTCATCAACTTCTAGTATTTTTTGAATATTTGTAGGTACTTCAAAATCATATTCACGAAGCACAAAAGGATCTATTAGTGTAAAAGACAAGTACTTGTCATCTACAGCTTGCATCTTCATGAATATATCGTCAATTTTTTCTAAAGTAACCTCTTTTACACCCTCAAACCCTAAAAGTGGTACAGCTATTTCAAATTTCATATATTAAACCTCATATTTTTTACGATTAATTTTATTATTGTAGCACTAAAAGCATAAATTGTACCTAGTTTAATTTATGTTATATATCTTTTGGATAAAATACAAAACTATTTAAATATAGGAATATAAAAAAATAATGAATTATAAATTAAAAATCTTATCTACTCTTTTGATATCGATATTTTTACTCGGTGGATGCTCAAAAGAGATAGAAGAATACAACAAGCCTGCAATCTATTGGTACTCAAAGATAATTGAGTCAATCGCAAGTTCAAACTATGAAAGAGCTGATGATTACTATGCATCGCTTCAAGGGGAGCACATCGGTTCTCCGCTTTTGGTAGAAGCAACGATGATTTTAGCAATCGTGCATATGGAAAATGAAGAGTATCTTTTAAGTGAGCATTTTTTAAATGAATACACAAAACGTTATGCCAACGCAAATGAAAAAGAAACGGCACAGTTTATGAAAATAAAAGCTAAATATATGGCATTGCCGCATCCAAGACGTGATCAGGCGCTTATAAAAGATGCTATTATTGAAGGTAAGAAGTTTAAACAAAACTATCCAAACTCAATGTATTATCATGTAGTGGATACTATGCTTACAAGACTTTATATGGGTGAAGCATCTTTAAATGAGTCTATAGCAGGTTTATACGACAGAGTAGATAAATACGAAAGTGCAAAATTTTACAGAGAGTTAAAGCCTCAGCCATGGATAAATTGGGATGAAATCGAACGTGCCCGCACTCCTTGGTACAGATCATGGTTTGAAGGTGACGGCGGTGAGAGTTGGTACGGATTTTTAATTCCCGATACCAAGAGTGTAGTATCTCGTAATTCAAATGTTGAAGATAGTGAAGAAAAATAAGGATTTAAATATGAATTTAAGTAACTATGGAGAATTCCCAGCAGATATACCGGTAATAGCAGAAGATGAACTTTTTTTATATCCGTTTATGATATCTCCGCTTTTTTTGAGTGATGAAAATAATATAGAAGCTGCAACAAAAGCTATTGAAGAGAGTTCGCTTGTAATAGTATGCTCAACCAAACCCGGGCATGATGGGGAGAGAAAGCATGATTCACTTTATGAAGCAGGTGTTATAGGCTCAATCATGCGTAAAGTCTCTTTACCTGATGGACGTGTTAAAGTATTGTTTCAAGGTTTGGCTCGTGCTAAAACTATCTATGAGGTATCTAGTAAACCACATATCGCACATGTAAATGTGTTAGAACCTATAAATAACGACTCTCCTAAACTTGATGCTTTTTTGGAAATTGTCCGTGAAAAAGTAAGAATATTATCGGGTGTAAGTAACTATTTTCCGCCTGATTTACTTAGAACTATTGAAGAAAATCACGACCATAACAGAATTATTGATTTAATTTGCTCAAGCGTTAAACTAAAAAAAGAACAAGCATATAAAATTTTCGTTGAGGTAGATACCGAAAAAAGATATATGCATCTTGTGGACTACCTTATAGAAGAGATAGAAGCCAACAAACTTCAAAAAGAGATAAAAAGCAAAGTTCATACGAAGATAGAAAAAGTAAATAAAGAGTATTTCTTAAAAGAGCAGTTAAAGCAGATTCAAAAAGAGTTGGGTACTGATACTCAAAGAGAAGAGGAAATAGAAGAGTATAGAAATAAACTTGAAGCCAAAAAATCAAAAATGGATCAAGATGCATACAAAGAGATTAAAAAACAAATAGATAGATTTTCTCGTATGCATCCTGACTCTTCAGATGCTTCTATGACCCAAACATATTTAGAGTGGGTGTTGGAAATACCGTTTGGCGAAGAGGCTAAAAAAGCCTTAAAAGTTCATGATGTAAGTGAACAGCTAAATAAAGACCACTTTTCCCTTAAAAAACCAAAAGAGCGTATAGTTGAATACTTTGCAGTTAAAGAATTAATGGAGCTTCGCGGTATTAAAAACGATTCTGATGCAGGGGCTATTTTATGTTTTAGCGGACCTCCGGGTGTAGGTAAAACTTCACTTGCAAATTCAATTGCAGAAGCATTAAAGAGACCACTTGTTCGTATAGCTCTTGGCGGTTTGGAAGACGTAAATGAGCTTCGCGGGCACAGACGTACGTATGTCGGAGCAATGCCCGGACGCATAACACAAGGTTTAATAGATGCTAAAAAAATGAACCCTGTAATAGTACTTGATGAGATAGACAAGGTGTCTCGTTCACTAAGAGGAGATCCTACGGCAGCACTTTTAGAGATACTTGACCCTGAGCAAAATAAAGAGTTTCGTGATTATTATCTAAACTTTAATATAGATTTGCGTAAAGTTATTTTCATAGCTACGGCTAATGATGTAGGTAGTATTCCCGCACCTTTAAGAGATAGAATGGAATTTATTACCATAAGTTCATATACGCCTCAAGAAAAGTTTGAGATTGCAAGCAGATATTTAATACCCCAAGAGTTAAAAAAACACGGTCTTAAAAAAAGCGAACTCAGCATCTCAAAACCTGCACTAAAAGAGTTGATACACTCTTATACTCGTGAAGCAGGTGTTAGAAACCTGCGTCGTCGTTTGGCTGAGATGTCAAGAAAAGTCGCTCGCGAAATTTTAGAAAAGCCGGAGTTAAAAAAAGTATCTCTAAGTGTTAAAAATTTAAAAGATTATTTTGAAAAAACGGTTTTTGAGATAGAAAAAACAACTAAAAAACCGGTAGTAGGTGTTGTAAACGGTTTAGCTTGGACGGCCGTGGGCGGAGATGTATTAAAAATAGAATCTATTCGTATAAAAGGTAAAGGAGGATTGACGCTTACGGGAAGCTTAGGCGATGTTATGAAAGAATCTGCACGTATAGCTTTTAGCGTTGTAAAAACCTTGATTGATACTAATAAATTAAAAATAGAATCTAGTAACGTACCTAAAACTTTTAAAGAACAAGAAGATAAAGTTAAAGTACCTGCAAGCGAGGTTTATAAACGTTATGATCTTCATGTCCATGTGCCTGACGGTGCTACTCCAAAGGACGGTCCGAGTGCAGGTATAGCTATGTGTAGTGTCATTGCTTCTATACTAAGTTCTAAAAAAATCCGTTCGGAGATTGCTATGACAGGTGAGGTTTCTTTAACAGGTGATGTACTGCCAATCGGAGGCTTAAAAGAAAAACTGATAGCTGCGCATAAAGCAAATATGAGTAAAGTATTGATTCCCGCAAAAAATTATGAGAGAGATTTAGAAGATATTCCAAAAGAGGTTAGAGATTCTTTAGATATTATTTCTGTAAGTCGTATAGAAGAAGTTTTAGAAGAAGTGTTGGTTTAGAATAAAATTAATACTTTTTTAACAAAGTGTTGATATTATTCACTATATTATTGTCACAAAACTGTCAAAAAAGGAAAAATATGAATAAAATAATATATCCTATAATAGCATCCATAGTTTTACTAAGCGGATGTAGTGATACAAAACCTGCACACACGAAAAATATGCATAAGATGTTTCAGAGTGTTTCTAAAGAAGAAGCTACTCTCGTTCAACAAGGTAAAGATAAACAATATTGTCTTAGATGCGGTATGGATTTGGTTAAGTTTTACAAAACAAGTCATGCTGCAGAGAGTGAAGACGGTAATACACATTACCAATACTGCTCAATTCATTGTTTAGAAGATCATTTAGGTGACGGTATCAATCTTAAAAATCCTAAAGTCGTAGATGTTAAATCTTTAAAATTAATTTCTGTAGCTGATGCTGTTTATGTAGTAGGTAGCAAAGTACGCGGTACTATGACTCGTGTAAGTAAATATGCCTTTTCAAAAAAGCAAGATGCAGAAGAGTTTAAAGTACAAAACGGCGGTGAAATTATGGATTTTAACTCTGCTCTAGCAAAGGCAAAAGAAGATTTTGAACACTATAACCGTCATTAGACGATTACAGTCTCAATTTTTGTTTTAAGCTGATCCGCACGGATTGGCTTCATTAAAAAGCCGTTTGCTCCATACTCCAAAGCTTCACCTTTTTTTGTCTCATCTGTAGTTAAAACAATAATAGGAAGCTGTTTTAGGTTTTCATCTGCACGTACGACTTTTAGCATCTCTATACCGTTCATTACAGGCATGATAATATCTAAAAGTATTAAATCTATATCATTACGGGATTTTAAAATACCTATTGCATCTGAACCGTTTCCGGCTTCAATAACCTCCGCAACATCTCCGGTTTTCATAAGCATAGATTTTAAAAGCTTAAGATTGATCATATCATCGTCAACTGCTAATACATTTATTTGTTTTGACATCTATTTTTTCCTTTATTTAATAAATTTTTCAAAAATTAATCTTAGTAGATCTTTATTTATTACATTTTTGATAACATCATCTACATATTCTCTATCGGAATCATTTTCCAAAATTGAGGGGTCGTTTATAAGAACTACTTTAGTGTTTAAGCCGGTTTTGTTATTTGAGACTTTAATTTCATCTTGAATTACTTTAGGGGCTACGTCTTTTAGTTCTTTATCGTACATTATAAGTTTATAGCTATCTTTTCTAATAGCATCTTTTAAATCTTCCATTGAATTTACGTAACTGTAACTATAGCCTAAAGAGTAAAATATTTTTGTGTAAAGTTTAGTTTCAAACTCACTCTTTTTAGCCAATAATATATCTGCTTTATACGCAGAGGAATCATTTGTTTTTTGAGTTTCTTTATCTTCTGCAATAACTTCTTTTTCTTCTAAAATTTCCTTTTCTTTTGGAACACTTTTCTGTGTTGCTTTAACTTCTTGCTCCTTAACCTCTACGATAAAGTCAGCTAAAAAGTGATTTAAAATATTGATTATTTCCGAACGTACAAGAGGTTTTGTGGTATATTCATCCAATCCTGCTGCCAGGAAACGTTCACGGTCACCTTTTAGTGCATTAGCCGTAAGTGCTACGATAGGAATATGTTTCTCACCTGCAGTTTTTTCATATTCTAAAATCTCGGCAGTAGCTTCTGTACCGTCTAAGAAAGGCATTTGAATATCCATAAAAATCAAATCAAATTTACCGTCTTTACGTTTAGCAAATGCCTCTAAACCGTTATTTGCAATGGTAACATTTAGACCTAAATCTTCTAATGTCTTTTTGATAAGTTTTTGGTTAATGATATTATCTTCTGCAATTAAAACATTTGCATTAAATCTATTGCTTCCTTCTGCAAATTTTTTGCGATTTGCTTTTTTAGTTTTTTTCTTTTCTATTATACTCGCATCATAACTCTCTAAAGCTAGTTTTACTTTAGATACGTTAAGCGGTTCGTATAAAGTTTTAGATATATTTGCACCGATTGATTCTACTTTTTTCATAAATGATGATTTCGTCATTAAAATAAGCGATGGATTTAGTTCGCCAAAACGGATTAGTTCATCATCTGAGGTATATGTATAATCTACAAATAAAAAGTCATAGTCTTGTTTATTTTTAACCTCGTCAATATTATAAAAAACGTTATGTGCTACTCCAAAATAGTCAAGATATTTAATTAAATTTTCATCTTGTTGTTTTGATTTATGGTCATTTTTAAGGACTAATGCTTTAAGATTTGAAAAACCGCCTTCAGATGAATCGTTTAGTGTCTCTATCTCTTCAAGTTCAATAGTAAAGAAGAATGTAGTACCTTCTCCAGGTTCTGAATGTAGATCTAGTTGACCACCCATTAATTCAATAAATCTAAATGAAATAGTTAAACCAAGACCTGTACCACCGTATTTTCTGGTAATAGAAGTATCTGCTTGAGAAAATGCTTCGAAAATTTTGGCTTTTTGCTCACTTGTAACACCTATACCGCTGTCTTTAACTTCAAATCTAATTCTGGTTTTACCTTCATATTTAGATTCTTCTTTAGTTATGAAAATATTAATAGCACCGGAATTTGACGTAAACTTAACGGCATTTGAGAGAAGGTTGATAATAACTTCTTTAATTTTTGTCGGATCACCTTTAACCGGTTGTTCTAGTGCCGGATCAATATAACAAGCAAGATCTATCTGTTTTTCTGCGGCACGAACGGAGTAAACTTCGACGGCACTTTCAAACTCTTCTATAGGGTTAAATGCAATATCCTCAATCTCAACTTTATTTGATTCGATTTTAGATAAGTCTAGAATATTATTTATAATTTCAAGTAAATTCTCAGAAGACTTTTCAATAATCTCAACAAATTCAGATTGTTCATCACTTAACCCTGAATCTTTTAAGAGTTCTGTAAAACCGACGATACCGTTGAGCGGTGTACGGATTTCATGAGACATATTCGCTAAGAACATAGATTTAGCTTCACTTGCCTCTTGTGCCAATATTTTATCTTGTTTGGTTCTTTCGATAATTTTCTCTAACAGGTTATAAGCTTTTTCAGTACCTTGTGATGTTTGAAGATCTATTTCAGAGGCTTCGGTATCATCATCTTCATCAATTGCATTTTGAAGTACGTGTTCAAGGTTTTTAATGTTTCTAGAAATTTCATTTGATAGAATAAAACCAAGTATAGCCAATAAGAGTGATACTATCCAAGTCGTTATAGTAGCAGTTAAAAACTCTAAAGCACTATCTTTAATCTCTTGTGCCCTGTCATCCATAGCTTCTAAAATAGTTTCTTCTGCTTTAGATAAAATATTTGTTTTTTCCGATAGCATTGTAAACCAAATACCGGAAGATATATCATATTGCCCGCTGCCGGCTGTAGAAATAATTGCTGTTCTTTCTATATTTATATCTTCAAATAACTCTTTTGTATCTTCGTTTTTAAATATTGTATCTAATCTTGCTATAAGCGTATTATCGCGAAGGGTATAGTATTTAAATGAATCGGCTTTAGATATAAGCGATAACCAGTAGTTAAACTCTTCCTCTTCAAACGCAGTTGAACGAGCAATCGCATGAGATAAAAGATCTCTTTCCGATGCCGTGTATTCTTTAGCATGTACGATTTCTAAATAAACGCCTGATAATTCATTAATTGTTTGATCGTTTTGATTTGCTGTGATTGTTGCAAGTTTTTGGATACTGTTTTTTAAAACAGTTCCGTATATATTTTTATAAACATAGTTAAAATCTGCATTATTTGAATCAACTTCCTCTCTTGTTTTTCGGATTAATTTATATGCATCTTTAATGTAACTAATATCTGTACAAGTAGCACATCCTTTTGGAGAACCGTCTTTATGTTCATGTAAACTGCTGTCGTTAGCTACCTGAGAAACAAAAGTATTGTAATCCCTATCAACAAGTAATCTTTGCTTTTTTAACGATTTTAAAGTATTAGGCGAAAAGCTACCTAAGTACATTACGGTCATACCGCGTTCACGGGAGATGTTACCGATAAGATTATTTAAAAGTTTATTTTGAGAAAGTTTGTTTGTTAGTGTAGTTGCTGCATTTAAATCTTTGTATGAATCATAAACATAGTAACTCGTAAAAGAAAAAACAATTAAAATTGGAAAAAGAGATATTAGTCTAAGTCTATTTTTTAATCCAAACTGCATATTAGTCCTTTAACTCTAAAATCTGAAACAGAGTTTCTTCGATATTATTAACAATATTATTGGCATCATCACTGTTTTGAGTTGTTATTAGAGCTTCAATATCTGTTTTAAAAGCATCTACTCTCATATTGTCACACATACCTTTTAACTTCACGGCAGCATGTTGCCATATTTGAGATTTGTTTGATTCGATAGCTTCTTTAATCTCTGAAATTAATTCTTTACTAGCTTTCGCATAATCGTCAAAAAGTTCGTTAAAACTCTCTTCATCTAAGCCAATTTCGTTTGCTACGACCATTTTATCGTATAGTTGAGTAGGTTTTATATCTTCAATTTCATTTAAAATATTTTCTTTTTCTTTTGTATCTATGAGCTCGTCTTGTTCTTCATCCAATATATCAAAGTTGTCAATATCGGCGATTTCAAGAGGCTCGTCTTCAACATCAGCGATTTCAAGAGGCTCGTCTTCAATATCAGCAATTTCAAGAGGTTCGTCTTCAACATCGGCGATTTCAAGAGGTTCGTCTTCAATATCGGCAATTTCAAGAGGTTCGTCTTCAACATCGGCGATTTCAAGAGGTTCGTCTTCAATATTATTTTCTATTATAGGTTTAGTTTCAGGTTTTTTATCCTCAATATCTTCACCTGCTAATTTTGCAATAATTTTATAAAACTTATTTAAATCTGCAATAGAGGTAGTAAAGTCTGAAGCCTTATTTATTTGTATTAAAATTTCTTGTGCATCATGAATTCTTAAATTTGCCGCTACACCCTTTAACTGGTGAGATAACGATTTTAACTCAATCATATCGTCATTATCTACAGCTTCATATAGTTTAGGTTTAAACTCTTTTGCTTGCATAATAAAGTCATTAATAAAATCTTGAATTGTTGCAATATCCATCTCTAAAGCATCTGCCGTTTCCTGAATATCAAAAATATAGTCACTCTCTGCTTCTTCTTCAGTATCACTTTGTACCTCTGCCGGAGCTGAAGAGATAACTTCTTCACTTTCAATATTAATATCTTCCGTGTCATCATCTAAGATTATATGCTCATGAAGGTTTTCGGCTAAATCTTCTCTGGTAATTTGTCTGTCTTCAGGCTCTGCATCTCCGATTTTTTCCAATTCTTCAGAACTTGGTTCAAAAACATCTAGATTAAATTCATCTTCAAGTTCATAAGGGTCTTCTTCAACTTTACTTTGAGGTATTATGTCCTCATCGATATCTATATCCATTATATCGTTTTCTACTACACTAGGAGTTGCATCCAAAACTTCAACTGATTCTGAAATTTCTTGAGTTTGTACTTCTTCATCTTCTTCTTTTTCAATTTCAGCTACGTAAGGTGTTGAAACAGGTGCTACTCTTGTTTGTAATTCACCGGATATCTCTTGAGTCTCTCCTGCAGATAAAAAGCGAAGGTTGTTTAGACTAATATTATAAGCCGGTTTTGTAGGATTAGAAGTAAGATAGATGGTCTTAATATCTAATACCGAAGAAAAGTTTTTTCCGTTTGCATGAATAATAACTTTTGATGAACTTTTGTCCGTAGAACATAGCATAAAATCTATCCAATGAACGTGTTTAAAGTTATGGATATGTCCCGGAATTTTTACAAATAAATCTGCAAAGTCGGCAGCTTCGGCTTGCATCGATGCAAGGTTTGAATAGCCTAAGGATTTTAAATTATCTTCATCTATTCCAATAAACTGTTTTTTATTATCGTATATAAGCATATTTTTTTACCTTGATCTTTAATTTTTAGAAGTTAACATTTTTGCGTAAAGAGCTTCATTTTCTTGAATATTTTTTTTGGAAGCCTGACGTGCTACGGATATATAACTAATGATTTCTCCGTTATTGTCTTTTATTGGAAGTACACTTAAATCATCCCAATAATATTTGCCGTCGCTTCGTAAGTTTTTTATAAGTCCTGTCCAAGATTGACCGTCATTAATGGAGTTCCATAACTTTTCAAAAATTATTTTCGGCATATCTGGATGTCGAATTATTTCATATGTCGAACCTATAACTTGTTCACTCGTATAACCTGAAGCTTCATAAAAAGCAGTATTTGCATAAATTATTTTCCCAGACAAGTCAGTTTGAGAGATAATTGCCTTACCATTGTGAATAAACTCTTCGTCTATAGGTGTTACTTGATTCATCCTTAAAACCTTATATAAATTTTCACAAAATTAAATTTTCTTAATATTATCATAAAAGTTAAAAAACAAAACTTATTTATAGAGATTTTTGATTATATTTGCATCTTTTTTATTTAAAACAGTGCTTATCTCTTCAATGGATAATGTTTTAATATGTTCAAAAGTACCAAAGTGATTCAATAGTTTTTTAACTTTTGCATGAGAAATTCCGTTTAAATTTAAAAGTTTACTCTCTTGATCAAGCTTTAATTTTGTTTTCTTATGAAAACCTATAGCACATCTGTGTGCTTCATCTCTCAAGTTTTGTACCCATTGTAGTCTTTTATCACTTGTTTTGAGTCTAAAAACTTCATCTTTTGTATAGATTATATCTTTTGCCGAGCCTTTTGCACGGTGTGCTTTTTCATCGACTTTTTCTTTAGAAATAGCTATTACGTCGATATTTACACCTGATGATTCAAGTATATCCAAAGCCAGTTTTAGCAAAGTAGCTCCACCGTCTAATACCCATAAATCAGGAGGCGAGTTTTTTTCAAAACTATTTATACGACGTGTTAAAGTCTCTCTCATTTGGGAATATTCGTCTTTTGCATCCAGATGATAGGTCCTGTAAGATTTTTTATCAAACTTGGCATTGTCATAGACTATCATAGCACCTACAGTTGCCATACCTGCCATATGGGAGTTGTCAAAACATTCCACTCTTTGCGGAAATTTTTCTAGTTTAAGAAGTTCAAGCAGTTGGTTTTCTACTTTAAAATCTATAGTTTTTTTGTCATTTTTCAGTAGTTCTTTGGCATTTATCAATGCTAAATCTATGAGTTGTTTTTTCTTACCTCTTTGAGGGATTATTATTTGAGCTTTTTTATCAAATATATCGCTTAGATACTCTTCAACACTGTCAATCTCATCAAAACTTTCTTGTAATAAAATAGGAGCAATGATAGGTGGCTTTTGTTGATAAAACTCTATTAAAAGTCTGTGAAAAATTTCCTCTTTGTCAAAACCGTTATTTAGAGTAGTTATGCTGTGCGAAGATGAGATTATCTTCCCGTTTCTCATAAAAATTTTAAGTATGACGAGTCTTTTTTCATTATGTTCAACCGCAAAAATGTCGAAGTTCTCACTTGATGCAAAATCAATATCGCTTTTTATTTCACTTCTTGAAATTCTTTCACACCTGTCCCTAAGCTCTGCTGCTTCTTCAAACCTTAATTCCTCCGCGTAAAACTCCATTTTTTTCATAAGTTCACGAGTTAGTTTAGATTTGCTTTTTATAAGTTTTATAGCTTTGTCTATCTCTTTTTGATACAACTCGTTTGGTATCTCTTTTTCACACGGACCAAGGCACTTGTCTATTTGATAGTACAAGCAGAGTTTTTTTGATTTTAAACAACCTTTTTTTTGAACAAGTTTACAAAGTTCATATATTGAGTTTAAGATATCTCTAGCACCTATAGAATAAGGTCCAAAGTATGTTATATCTTTTGCATCTATGATTTTTCTGGTTATATCGAATCTCGGATACTCTTGTGCGTAGTCAATGTAGATATATGGGTATGTTTTATCATCTCGAAGTAATATATTATATTTTGGATTGAGTTGTTTGATTAGAGAATTTTCTAAAATCAAAGCATCGTGTTCGGTATTTACTACTATATAGTTTAAAGTTATCGTTTGTTCAATCATACTTTTTATTCTGTACGAAAGGTTTGGACTAGGTCTTAATGTAGGGGTAAAACTAAAGTAACTCTTTACACGGTTTTTTAAGTTTTTTGCTTTTCCGACATATAGCAGATGCCCGTCTTTGTCAAAATATTGATATATACCGGCAGAAGCAGGCAGTTGCTGAATGGTTTCAGTTAATGTCATTATGTTTTATAATGTCCCTTATACTTTTTACTAAAGAATTTAGTTTTTCATCTTTTATATTTACTTCAAAATCACCTTTTGCTCTCTCTTTATATGTTTGTTTAATTACTTTAGTACTTATTTGTTCTTTTTTAGGCGTATGAGTTACAAAAGCTTTGATATCGGAAACAGTTGTATCGCTACATTCATCAGGCATATGGAACTTTAAAGCGCTTTTAATATTTTGTATACTATTATCAAATTCTTGTTTACCGGCAGGGTGGTTAAACACAAAAAAAAGAGTATTTTGCTTAAAGTATGCAAAGTTTATCATCTTTTGAACCGGTTGTGTAAATAGTGACTGTATTTTTTTTATGCAGTTCACCTTGGATAGTTTAGAAAATTGAGGTTTATTTTGAATAATATCTATAATCTGAGAAGCATTTTTCATAAAGTAATTATAGCTGTATTTTTGTTAAGTTTTAGTGGATGCGGTGTAAAAAAACCACCATATTATCAAGACAGTGCAGTTATTTCTGTTGATGAATCTCAAGAAGAAGAGAAAAACTGATGAGATATGATGTGATTATCATAGGAGCCGGAGTAGCAGGACTTTATGCTGCTGTAAATCTTCCGAAAAACAAAAAAGTACTTATAATAAATAAACGAGAGACTTTTAAGTGCAATAGTTTTTATGCTCAGGGCGGAATAGCCTTAGCTAAAGATGAAGCAGATATACCTTTGCATATAAAAGATACTTTGGATGCAGGTGATGGTCTTTGTGATGTGGAAGCGGTAGAAGTTTTGTCCAAAAACTCAAAAGCGGTAATTGACGATATTATAAGTCGAGGTTTTGAGTTTGATAAAAATGAAAACGGAGAACTCGCCTACACAAAAGAGGCTGCCCATTCTACATCTAGAATTTTACATGCAGGAGGTGATGCTACGGGTAGGTATATGCATCATTTTCTTCTTCAACTTAATCCGCATCCTATGCTTGGCGATACCAGGGTTGTAGATTTGCTCATAAAAGACGGAAAATGTCATGGTGTAACCGTACTTGAACACAGAGAGTTAAGAAATATATATGCAAAAAACGTAATTATAGCAAGCGGCGGTATAGGTTCTTTATTTGAATATCATACGAATGCACCGACAATAAGTGCAGATATTCAAGGTCTATGTGTTATGAAAGGGATAGAACTTGAACATATGGAGATGACACAGTTCCATCCGACCGTATTTGTAAAAAATAGTTTTGCCCAAAAGGTTCTCTTAACTGAGGCTCTAAGAGGCGAAGGTGCTACAATTGAGGATGAATACGGAAGAAGATTTTTATTTGAGTATGATGAAAGAGGTGAACTTGCATCTCGTGATATCGTAAGTAAAAGTATCTATGATTATACTCAAAAGACAGGTTATAAAGTCTATTTAAGTATGAAAAATTTCGATTTTAAATATTTTATAAACAGATTTCCCAATATATATAAAAATCTACAAGATTTAGGCTTTAATGTTCCTTTACAAAAAGTACCTATATCACCGGCTTTTCACTACTCTATAGGTGGAATTAAAACTGATTTAAACGGGGCTGTTCCGAGTATCGAAAATCTGTATGCAATAGGTGAAGTCGCTTCTGTTAAAGTACACGGTGCAAATAGGTTGGCTTCAAACTCTCTTTTGGAAGGTTTGGTTTTTGCAAAAAAAGCAGTTGAAAATATATTATTGAATTTCAGAAGTTTTAAAGACGATGAGTTCTTTGAGTTTGAAGTACAAAATGATATTATGAGTTTAAAAGAAGACAAAGAGAAAAAAAATAAACTTAGAGAGATAATGTGGAAATATGTTTCTATAGTTAGAACAAAAAAAGGCTTATTGGAAGCAAAAGAGCAAATTAATGTGCTTTTAAATGAAAAAATTGGTAAACTTCTAAAGTTTAGATTACTAACGGCTAGAGAGATTGTAAATTCAGCTTTAGCAAGGGAAGAATCAATTGGCGTCCATACGATTCAAAAAGAGGAGAATTAATGTTAAGGATTTTGAGTATGCTTAGTTTAACAAGTGCGTTAGCTATGGCTAGTGGGGGAGATGCAGGTGGTGCTATACCTGATCTTACATTTACGTGGGTCGGTATTGCCGCTTTGGCAATTTTTATAATAGGTTATTATTTTGTTGCTATGGAGGAGCATTATCATATAGATAAAGCAAAACCTGCATTATTAATAGGTACTTTTATGTTTATGTTAATAGCACTTTATTATTCTATTAACGGTTTGGATATGAACTTGGTACATACTCAAGCACAGCACCTTATTTTAGAGATAGCAGAGATATTTTTCTTTTTATTCGTAGCAATGACATATATTGAATCTATGATTCATATGGGTGTGTTTGATAGACTAAAATACAATCTTGTTTCAAAAGGTTATACATATAGAAAACTATTTTGGGTAACCGGTATTTTAGCATTTTTTATCTCTCCTATAGCAGACAACTTAACAACTGCTCTTATCCTTTCAACTGTGCTAATTACTATTGAGCGTGAGAAAAAAGAGTTCCTTGTACCAGGTGCTATAAATATAGTTGTAGCAGCAAATGCCGGCGGTGCATGGTCTCCTTTTGGAGATATTACGACACTTATGGCTTGGACTGCAGGAAAAGGTACATTTGTTGACTTTTTATTTTTATTTCCTGCATCTATAATCGGTTATGTAATAACTGCATTTTTACTATCTAAAGTTGTTCCGGATACAGTCCCTGAGTTTGATATAACAAAAGAGAAAAAACCTGAGATGATGGCTGGTGCAAAAGTTGTTATGGGACTTGGAGTATTTACAATATTTTCAGCCGTGATGTCTCATCAAGTATTACACTTACCTGCAATGTGGGGTATGATGTTTGGTTTGTCTTTACTTAAACTATATGCTTATAAACTTAAAAGAATACATGGTTTAGGTCATTTTGATGTATTCTCTTCTATGAGTAAAATTGAGAACAACACTCTTATGTTCTTCTTTGGTATTTTAGCAGCTGTCGGTGCACTCTATTTTATAGGTTGGTTAGCTTTAGCCTCTGTAGTATATGAACCGTCAGTTTTAGGCCCTACTTGGTCAAATGTCGGTGTCGGTTTCCTATCAGCTATTGTTGATAACGTACCTGTTATGTCTGCGGTACTTAAAGCATCACCTGAAATGGCACACTCTCAATGGATGCTAGTTACACTTACTGCCGGTGTGGGCGGATCTTTAATCTCATTTGGTTCAGCTGCGGGTGTAGGTGTTATGGGTAAATTGCCGGGCGTATATACGTTTGGTGCACATATGAAATACTCATGGACTATTTTAATAGGTTATATAGTATCTATTGCCGTATGGTATGTACAGTTTGAGATGTTAGGCTTTGGTGCCTAGCATCTAATTGCTCTCAAATTGAGAGCAAAAAACTTCTTCATATAAAACATTAATCTAACTTATTGTATCCTTTCAAAATTATTTATTTTTTCAAAGGCATTTAAATGACAAATGTTAGCATCATCGTTTTAGATTTCGGTTCTCAATATACTCAACTTATCGCTAGAAGATTACGTGAAGATAAAATATATTGTGAAATCCTTCCTTATCATACATCTGCAAAAGATATAAAAGCAAAAAATCCTAAAGGTATCATTCTTAGCGGTGGTCCCTCTTCGGTATATAGTGAAAATGCATATGAAGTTGACCAAGAAGTTTACAAAATGGGTATTCCAGTTCTTGGTATCTGTTACGGTATGCAAAGAATAGCAGTTGATTTTGGCGGTAGTGTTATAAGAAGCGATCATCATGAGTACGGTAAAGCTGAATTAAATATAGTTGAACCTGAACATTGTTCACCTCTACTTAAAGATTGTGAAAACGGCAGAATTGTGTGGATGAGTCATTCCGATCGTGTTGATGAACTACCTGAGGGTTTTAAACCTATTGCAGTTTCAGATAACTCTCCATATGCAGCTATAGCAAATGAGGAAAAAAACGTGTATGCTATGCAGTATCACCCGGAAGTTCAACACTCGGAAGAAGGTTACTTAATGCTCAGAAATTTTGCAAAGAATATTTGTGGAGTAACTGAGAAATGGAAAATGGAGCACTTTTTAAAAGAGCAGATTAAAATTATCCGTGAAAAAGTAGGTGATGGAAAAGTGCTTTGTGGATTAAGCGGTGGGGTTGATTCTTCAGTTGTTGCTGCAATGCTTTACGAAGCAATAGGTGATCAGCTTATTCCTGTATTTGTTGATAACGGACTTTTACGCAAAGGTGAGCGTGAACAAGTTGAACAAGTGTTCAAACTAAACCTAAAAGCACCGCTTGTAACTGTAGATGCAGCTGAAAACTTTTTAGGTAAATTAGCCGGAATCAGCGATCCTGAGAAAAAACGTCAAATTATTGGGCACACTTTTATAGAAGAGTTTGAAAAAGAAGCTAAAAAACACGACGGTATTAAGTTTTTAGCTCAAGGTACACTTTATCCAGATGTTATTGAATCTATCTCTGTAAATGGTCCGAGTGAAGTAATTAAGTCTCATCACAATGTAGGAGGATTACCTGATTGGATGGATTTTGAACTGATTGAACCTTTACGTGAACTTTTTAAAGATGAAGTACGTAAAATCGGTCTTGAATTAGGACTTCCAGAATCTATGATAAACCGTCATCCGTTCCCTGGACCAGGTCTTGCAATCCGTATTATGGGTGATGTTAACAAGCCTGACCTTGACCTTTTACGTGAAGCTGACGTTATCTTATTAGATGAATTAAAAGCAAGCGGATACTATACTAAAACTTGGCAGGCATTTGCAGTTTTATTAAACGTAAAATCAGTAGGTGTAATGGGAGATAACCGTACATACGACAACACTGTATGTGTACGTGTAGTTGAGGCAGTTGACGGTATGACGGCTACATTTGCTCATTTACCGCATGACCTTTTAGAAAGAATTTCTCGTCGTATTATAAATGAGGTTGATGGAATTAACAGAGTTGTTTACGATATATCTAGTAAGCCACCTGCAACAATCGAGTGGGAGTAAGCGCACAAGCTTCTCTCATGAAAAAAAATATTTATTTATTTTCTATATCTTCGCATCCGGATGCAATAAGCATCAACTCTCTTGATGTAAAGCTTTTAAAACCTGATATAGACTTCTCTTTATATGACTATTTAATTATAACATCAAAGCAAACCAGTCTTGCACTTGAACAATATAACAAGAATGATTATATAGATAAAAAAGCATTGTGTGTATCCGTAAAATCGGCTGAAGCTTTTGAAGAACTTGGCGGAAAAGTACTAAATGTCGGTGATGGATACGGTGATGAGTTAAGCTCTATAATAAAAAAATATCCAAAATCTACAAAATGGCTTTATTTGCGTGCAAAAGTCATAGCAAATGAATTTGTAAAAGAAGCAAAAGAAGATAGCTACAATATAGATGAAGTAATTGTATATGAAAGCGGATGCTCAAAAGAGATATTAAAAACAAAGGTGGAAGATGAGTCTATTTTGATTTTTACATCACCATCAAGTGTAGAATGTTTTTTAAAAAATAATGAAATAAGTCATAAAAATAAAGTTATTGTTATCGGTAAAACAACCGTAAAAGCATTACCTAAAAATACCCAATATTATATTTCCGAAGATAGAACTATAGACTCCTGTATTGAATTGTCAAAAAATATATGAAATATAAATAAAATTAATTAGTGATTTATATTTAATTAATATTAATTTAGTTATATTTAGGCTGATACAAGAATTATGTAAGAGAGGGGTGTTAGGTGTTTTTTTCTTCGTCAAATAATGATACGGATAAAGTTCTGGAATTAGAAAAAGAGATAGAACTTTTAAAAAGTGAATTAAAATTATATAAAGAGATATCCGGTTTTTCCCAAGAAGAGATAATTGTTAAGGTTTCAAAAAACGGAACAATTGATTTAAAAAATTCTGTTGCAGAAGCTATGGTCAAAGATGATGGTAAATTATCCGGCGCACTTGATGTAAATAGTTCAAAAATAAATGTGGATGGTTGTAGCGGAAAAGTAAAATCAAAACGTCTATCTAACGGTGATATTTTATACAGTATTATTAAAACGGACATAAAAACCGATAAAGATAGCGATATTATGTCAAAACATCAAAATGCTATCAGGTATTCTTTAAAAGATTCACAAAAAACTTATGAAGATATGTTAAAAGAACTTAGAGTTATGAGAACGGAATCTTCTACTATCGCCAATGAATCTAAAGACGGTTTGGAACTTATTACGGTTTCTATGGAAAATATGAGTGACCTTTCACATAAGATGCAAGATACGCTTGAAGGTGCAAACTCTTTGGGAATTCGTTCAGGTGAAATTTCAAATGTCGTAACTTTAATTGAGGATATAGCAGACCAGACAAACCTTCTCGCATTAAATGCGGCTATTGAAGCTGCACGTGCGGGTGAACACGGACGCGGATTTGCCGTAGTCGCAGACGAAGTTAGAAAACTGGCGGAAAAAACACAAAAAGCTACGGGTGAGATTAGTATAGTAGTAAAATCTATGCAACAAGAAAGCTCATCTGTTCAAGAAAACATAGAGACTACAAGCACTATCTTAGAAGATACAAAAGTAAAAATAGAAGATTTAGAAGAGAAGATAATTTCTTTTGAGAAAAAATCTTCGAGAAGTGTTTATGAGGTTGAATACATAAGTGACAAAATTTTTGCATCTCTGGCTAAAATAGACCACGTAATATATAAAAATAATGTATATGCACTTCTTTTCGGGGAAGAAAATGATTTCCAAAAATCAGATCATAAATCGTGTAGATTAGGTAAGTGGTATAATGAAGGTATCGGTAAAGAAGAATTTAGTGAAACGGCTTCTTACCCTAAACTGGATTCATACCATGCTTCCGTACATGAAAATGCAAATAAAATTGTTGAAGAGTGTGCAGGTGATAAGGCTATATGTTCAAAAGAAGAGATAGAAAAAATGGTTAACGAGATAGAAGCATCAAGTCTTAAAGTATTTGAATACTTGGACGGTATGGTCGAAGAAAAAGCTGAAATAGTTATGAAAGGTGCTATTAAAGAACTATTTAAGGGATCGAAATGAAAAAGGTAGCTATTGTTGATGATGAAGTTCAAGTTACAACAATGATTGAAAAATATTTAAAAAGAGACTCAAAATACTCTGTTATTACATATAACAATCCAATAAGTGCCTTATCGGGCATACCAAACGATACCGATGTTGTTCTGCTTGATATTATGATGCCGCAGATGAACGGGCTTGAATTATTGGAAAAACTGATGGAGAAGTACCCAAATATAAAGATTATAATGATGACGGCATACTCAACCTTGGATAAAGTGTTAGATGCTCACAGGTTTGGAGCAGAAAACTATATAATGAAACCATTTAGTTCAATGTCCGTAATTACAGATAAAATAGAAGCTATGACCAAGTAAGTGAATTATGGAACTTGCATTTTTAGCTGTTGTAGCTATATATGCTTTGTATAAAACAAAACAACAAAGTAAAAAAATAAAAGATATTCAAAGCAAGTTGGAGGACTTGGAACTATTTTTAAATACCTCTTCCGTGCCTATTTTTGTAAAAGATTCAGACGGTAGTTATATAGAATGTAATAATGCTTTTTTAAAATTGATTGAAAAAAGCAAAAAGGACATTTTAAATACAAAAAATATAGATGAAGATATACTCTCCTCTTTACATGAAGAGATGGATAAACAATTGTTAAAACAAGAATCCATCCGTTACAAAGAAATTTTTTTGTTAAAATCACATAAACCTCATATGTATGAATTTTTTAAAAATTCTATCAGAGATTCTAAGGGCAATTATAGAGGTTATGTTTGTATTATGATAGATGCTACAGAGCATGAAAGACAAGAAAATCTACTTCAATGGGAAGCCCACCAAGAGATTGAAAAAAATAAAATTATTTTAAAAAAACATGAAGACGAAAAGTTGGCAAATGCAAAATTTACCGCAATAGGACAATTTGCAGCCGGCATCACACATGAAATAAACACCCCTCTGACATACATAAAAGGTAATTTGGAACTTTTAAAAATGGACTTTTTCGATTTGGTTAAGGATGTCTCGCAAAAAAAGCAAATATTGGAAAATATTGATGATATGCAGATAGGAATTGATAGAATAGCTACAATAGTGAGTTCTATGAGAGAGATGTCTAAACAAAAGCAAGTCGGTTTGAGTCGTAGTAACTTATACGCTACTTTGATTACATCTTTAACAATGACATATAACCGTTCAAAACAAATATGTAAAATATATATTAACGATGAGGAATTTACATTAGATATTTCAAAAGATAGATATGAGTTTTTTGCAGATATTCAAGACCAAAGAGTTGAACAAACATGGATTATTATTATAAATAACGCACTTGACGAATTGAAAAAAAAGCCAAACTTCGATGAGAGAAAGTTAAATATAAATATTGCACGGCAAAACTCGAAAATAAAGGTTGAATTTCGAGATAACGGGGGCGGAATTCCAGAAGATATAATGGATGATATATTTGAGCCATTTATCTCAGGTAAACCAGAAAGCGGTGTTGGTTTGGGTCTGAGTATAGCAAAAAGAATTTTGGATGAACAAAATGCAACAATAAGAGCTTATAATGAAAATAACGGTGCTGTTTTTGAGATAATTATTGCCGCTAGTTAATTTTCAATTTTGATTTTTTGGTGTATAATTATATTAATAGTCTGAATGACTCGATATTTGCACAAATGAGGGTTCTACATATTCACTTAGCGAATTACTAGAACTTTTGTGTGTCGGTATTATCGTTTGAGGCAAGTTAACTCTGCTGAGATTTTGCCGCCTTTATAAAGTTCTCTCTTCGCCCAAATTCGGCCTTGAGAACCGAAGCTAATGCAAGTCGGTCTTTCGGGCTATTTTCATTTCAATTAAAAACTCACAGGAAAATTTATGAAAATTTTAATACTTGGTGCAGGTGGACGAGAATACTCTATTGCAAGAGCAATTTCAAACGAAGACGAACAACATGAACTTTTTTTTCAGCCAGGTAACGGTGCTACAAATAATTTAGGTACAAATTTAAATATTAAAGATTATAACGATTTAGCTGTATATGCAAAAGAAAATGAAATAGAATTAACAATAGTCGGACCGGAAGCTCCGTTAGTGGATGGTGTGGTAGATATTTTCAAATCTCACGGACTTACTATTTTCGGACCGAGTAAAGAAGCTGCGCAGCTTGAAGGCTCAAAAGTATATATGAAAAACTTTTTGGCAAAATATAATATTCCTACAGCTCGCTATATTGAAACTTCATCAATTGAAGATGCATTCAAATTTACAGATACTCTTAGTACTCCTATTGTTGTAAAAGCGGATGGGCTTTGTGGTGGTAAAGGGGTAATAATAGCACAAAGTCATGATGAAGCCAAAGTGGCAATATCTGAGATGCTAAGTGGAAAAAGTTTTGGAGATGCAGGGCTTAAAGTAATCGTAGAAGAGTTTTTAGACGGTTATGAACTTTCAATGTTTGCCGTATGTGACGGTAAAGATTATATCCTTCTTCCGGCTGCACAGGACCATAAACGTCTAATGGATAACGATGAAGGACCAAATACGGGTGGTATGGGTGCATATGCTCCAACTCCTCTTGTAGATGAAGAGTTATATCAAAAGGTTAAAGATAGAATCATCCGTCCTACCTTAGATGGTATGCAAAAAGAGGGTGCACCTTTTGAAGGTGTTTTATTTATAGGAATAATGGTTGTAAACGGTGAACCGATAACTTTAGAATTTAATGTCCGTTTTGGGGATCCTGAGTGTGAGATACTTATGCCGCTTATGACTTCAAGTGTATCTGATATGTTTTTAAAAGCTGCAACAAACCGTTTATCTGAAATAAAAGTTGAATTCTCAAAACAATATGCAGTCGGTGTAGTTATGGCTAGTGAGAATTATCCATATTCTAGTTCGACTCCTGCTGAAATTATTTTAGACGATACTCACCATGAGGAGATAGAAAAAAATACTCATATATCTTATGCAGGCGTTAGTATGGATGATAATAAGCTTTATGCAGACGGAGGAAGAGTTTTAGTATGTGTCGGCTTGGGTGATACAATCAAACAAGCAAGAGATCGTGCGTATTTAAGATGCGGTCAGGTACATTTTGCAGGTAAAAAACTTAGAACAGATATAGCTTATCAAGCATTATCTTAATTTGGCTACAAAGGATACCAATTGAACGAAGAGATTGAAGACATACTTTACCGTGAAGAGATGAGCTTAGCATCTACCTCAAAAAGAGCTACAGCTTTTCTTATAGATGAACTATTACTCTCTTTTGTTCTTGTATTAGCACTATGGGATTCTTTTGCTGCAGCTAAAGACACGCAGGAGATGATAGAGTTAACAAATACTTTTCTTATGGAATTTTTGGCTATTAAAATTATTTATCAAGCATTTTTTGTTATGCAATACGGTGCATCTATAGGTAAACTTGTTATGAAAATAAGAGTAATAGAAATAAAAACATTACAAAATCCAAATGTATTAAGTGCACTAAACCGTGCTATTTTTAGAGTAGTAAGCGAACTCTTGTTTTATCTTGGATATTTATGGGCAATTTTTGATCCGGCTCGTCAAGCTTGGCATGATAAAACCGCAAAAACTTTGGTTGTAAATGTTTAAATTTTTTTTATTTCTTTTAGTGTTTACAACTCTATTGTTCTCAAATGAGAAAGTAGAGATATTTGCAAACGATATTTACACAGAAGATGAAATACTTTATGCAGACGGTGAAGTTAACGTTGTTTATAAAGATTACTATTTAAGTGCTAAAAGAGCAAAGTACCATAAGTTAAACGGTAATTTAGAACTTTTTGAGAATGTTAAAGTTACTCAAAATAATAATTACAAAATTTTAGGCGAATATATAAGAATAGATATAAAAAATAAACAAAAAGAATTTAAACCGTTTTATTTGCTTGATGAATTTACAAAAGTATGGATGAGTGCAAAAAACGGTAGTGAAAAAGAAGAGGATATAATAGTAAAATCAGGAGTCCTTAGTGGTTGTAATCCAATCAATCCTTTGTGGAAAATAGAATTTAGCTCATCTGATTATAATGAACAAACAAAATGGTTAAATACTTATAATAATAGATTGTATATATATGATATTCCCGTTTTTTATACACCTTATTTTGGTGTTTCACTTGACAAAACAAGACGTAGCGGACTTTTATATCCCATACTTGGAATCTCAAATGATGAAGGTTTTTATTATGAACAACCTATATTTATCGCTGAACAAAACTGGTGGGATTTAGAATTAAAACCTCAAATTAGAACAAAAAGGGGTAGGGGTATATATTCTGAATTTAGATTTGTAGATTCTAAAGTATCGGAAGGTTCATTGACTTTTGGTCATTTTAGAGAAAAAGAAAGCTATTATGAAGAGGAAAACTTAGCAAATAAGGAACATAACGGGGCTGATTTAAAATATTATAATCTAAGTTTCTTAAATGAGTGGTTTGGTCTAGATTTTAAGGGACAGTCATCAATATATGCAGATATACACTATATGAATGATGTTGACTATATAAACCTTTCTTCTAGTGACTCCACAACTAATGCAACGGCCCAACAAGTTCTCTCAAGAGTAAATATGTTCTATAATAATGAAGATGATTATTACGGTTCTTATTTAAAATATTATCAAGATTTAACTTTGGAAGATAACGGTAAGACTTTGCAACAATTGCCTACTCTGCATTATCATCATTATTTACAAACTTTTTTTGACAATCATCTATTATATAACTTAGATATGCAAAGTACAAATATATACCGAAGAGACGGGGTAGGTGTAGTTCAAACCGATGTAAATATACCTATAACGCTTCAAACTTCGATTTTTGACGAATATGTAAATATAGCTTATAAAACTTATATTTATGCTCAATTTTCAAATTTTACAGGTTTAGATGAAATCGATAATCCCGATGATTATAGAGATGGACATTATGCAAAAAATTATAATGTTGTGCAAATTGGCAGTAGTTTAACCAAAGCATTTAGTGAATATACCCACGTAATTGATTTTGAAACAAAGTACACTTTTTCAGGTGCAAAAAGTAAAAAAGGATATTATGAAGATTATAAAAACTCTTGCTTGGAAAATAATACTGGCTTATGTGAGTTTTATAATGTAAATGATTCCACTAAAGCTTTGAATTTTGAATTTTCACAATATCTGTATGATACTTCCGGAAATGAAAAGTTATATCATAAACTAGCACAAAATATTGTTTACAATGATGATAATAGTGAAAGCGATAAGGAATACGGTGAACTAGAAAACGAGTTAAATTATCAAATAACGGAAAGTTTTAACTTTTATAATAATACTTTATATAATCATGATGAACACGGATTTTCAAAAATATACAATAAGATTATATATAAAAATAATAGTTTTAATATATCTTTATCACATCTTTTTAAAGATCATTTTCACAAAGAAGGTGAGGAAGATACTCCTAGCAACCCTGCATATACCAGATATTTAACTTCAACTCTCTCTTATAAATATGATGAACATTATTCCTATAATATTGGATATAATTATGATATAAATACAAATTTGAAAAAAAAATTAGAGATTGGTTTTTTGTATCAAAAGCGATGTTGGGACTTTGGTCTGAAGTATCTTGAAAATAATAGACCTATTCTTACAAATAATGATGTCTCTTCAATATATGACAGATATGTATATTTTACAATTTTATTTAAACCGTTTATGAAATCAAGAAATACAGATAACTTTTCATATAAATTGCCTGATACATATAAAGGAAAATAGCATGAGAGAAAGAATAAACTTACTTAAAGATTATCAAGATGCTGCCAATCAGCTAAGAGATGTTATTCCTTTAGCAAAATTTAAATCACAAAAATGGAGATTAGTAGCAGTTTCAAGAGACGGTTTGGATATAGCAAATAAGCTAAGAGGTAAGTTAGATAATAAAATAAATTTTCTATTCTCAGAATCTATATATGCACCCAATAATGAAGAATGTGAAATTGCCCGTGTCAGTGAGGGCGAAGAGATAGTTATAAATGAGAACTTAGTTGATTCGTTTGGGATTAAGTATGATTATATATACGGTGAAGCACATAGAAAACATGAAGAAAAAATACTGAGTTATATATATCAGTATAGGAAAGGAAAACCGTTTGAATCAGTTAAAGATGAGGTAGTTCTACTTGTAGATAACGGTAGTGAAAGCGGTTTAAAATTCATGACTGCTTTAAAAGCAGTATTGTCTCAAAAACCAAAAGCCGTTTATATAGCGGTACCGGTAATTCCAAGTGATGTATTGGAATCTTTAGAACCGTTTTGTGATGATATCTTTTTTCTTTATGATATAGATGATTATGTTGAAACATCGATTTATTATGAAAGTATAGAGTATATCAGTGAAGATAAAATAGAAGAAATATTAGGAGAATAGCGTGAAGTATGACAGTAAAATAGAATTAGAAAATAAAATAGAAGAGTATAGTTTCAGTGACGTTGCCCGTCAAGCAAACGGTAGTGCATGGTTAAAAAGCGGTGATACCGTGATATTAGCTACTGTAGTTATAGATGAAACTGAAGTTGTTAAAGATGACTTTTTGCCATTAACCGTGCAGTACATTGAAAAAACATACGCAGCGGGTAAATTACCGGGTGGATTTTTTAAACGTGAAACAAAACCCGGTGACTTTGAAACATTAACTTCACGCATCGTAGATAGAAGTTTGCGTCCGCTTTTTCCTAAAGGTTTTGGGCATCCGACACAGATAACTATAATGGTGTTTTCGGTTGATAAAGAGAGTGATTTGCAGGTACTGGCATTGAATGCCGCATCTGCAGCTTTATATGTGAGTGATATAGATATAAATACATCAGTCAGTGCTATACGTGCAGCTAAAATCGACGGTAAATTAGTATTAAATCCGACACTTTCACAGTTAAAAGAGTCAACACTGGATTTATATCTCTCAGGAACAAAAGACGACTTGCTGATGATTGAGATGCGTACACTGGGAAGTGAAGATGTCGAGATGGGTGATGTTATAGTTGATCCTATGCTTGATCCTGCAATGGGTGCGGTGATGTTATCTAAACACACTTCTAATGCAATGAATGAAGATGAACTTATAGAGGTATTTGAAAAAACTCAATCGGTACTATTTGAATCAAATAAAAAGTATGAACAAAGTTTTAATTCCCATAAAAAAGAAACAAAACCTTTAGAGTGTAAAGCTCATAATATAAATGAAGAGATGCTTGAATATGTTAGAAATAACCATTTTGCAGATATAACAACTGCTATGAATCAGATGGCAAAATCTGAACGCTCAACAGCCTTAAGAGAATTAAGAAAAAATATAATATCAGCAAAAACAGAGTGGGCTGATGTTGAGCTGGAACTTGAGTTAAAAGATGCAATAGAGAGAGTAAAAAGAGAACAAGTTAGGGGTCAAATACTTAACGAAAAAGTTCGTGCAGACGGAAGAACTTTAAATGAAGTAAGACCAATCACTATAGATACAAACGTACTTCCTTCGGCTCATTCATCTTGTTTGTTTACTCGTGGTCAAACACAAGCTTTAGTTGTTTTAACATTGGGCGGTGTTAAAGATGCTCAGATGTTTGAAACACTTACAGAGGAAGGTACGCAAGATGAAAACTTTATGGTTCATTACAACTTTCCCGGCTTTTCCGTAGGTGAAGCATCCCCTGTCATGGGTGTTAAACGTAGAGAACTTGGTCACGGAAACTTAGCTAAAAGAGCACTAGAGCCGATTGTAAATATTGACGGGCAGACCATACGTTTGGTATCTGAAATTTTAGAATCAAACGGCTCATCATCTATGGCTACGGTATGTGGCGGTTATATGGCACTAAAAGCTGCTGACATTGATGTTAGTGATACAGTAGCAGGTATAGCTATGGGTATGGTAAGTGAAGGTGATAAGTATGCTATTCTTTCAGACATTATGGGTCTTGAAGATCATGATGGAGATATGGATTTTAAAGTGACGGGTTCAAAAGAGGGAATCACTGCTATGCAGATGGATATAAAACTCGGAGGAATAAGTTTAGATGTTCTAAAAGAAGCACTTTATCAAGCAAAAGAGGGGAGAAGTCATATAATAGATATTATGCTTGAAGCTGAGAGTAAGATAGAATTTAACGACGGTGTATTACCATCTACTGACTTTTTCCATATTGACCCAAGTTTTATAGGTGACATCATAGGTCAGGCAGGTAAAAATATCCGTGAAATAATTGAGAAGTTTGAAGTAGCTATCGATATCGATAAAAAAGAAGGAAAAGTTAAAGTCACAGGGAAAAATAAATCCGGTGTAAAAGCGGCGAGAGAGCATATTGAAGGTATTACATCAAAGCCAAAAGTACAGAAAATTAAATATGAAGTCGGCGATAAGTATCCGGGAGTCGTTAAAAAAATAGTTGATTTCGGTGCATTTGTAGAGCTACCTGACGGCACTGACGGTCTTTTACACATCTCTAAAATATCTAAAGATAGAGTTGAAAAAGTTTCAGACGTTTTAAAAGAGGGTGATGAGGTAACTGTAGAGATTTTAGAATTCAAAGGAAATAAAATCTCTTTAGGCAGAGTATTTTAAACTGTTCTTTATTATATTTTATATATAATCGCGAATCGAATATTTAGTAGGGAAATCTAGGCATTTATGTTTAGGTTGCTTCATTTAACGATGAGGTTACGCTATCCGAACGTATTTGTAAAAAATTTAACGGAGAAATTTTATGAAAAAAATTCTTGTATTAATGGTAGCTTTAGCTACTGCTGCACTTGCATCTGACGGTGAAGTTGCAAACCAAACTCTTAAAGCTTATTCAATGATCGCTGCTGGTCTTGGTCTTGGTCTAGCTGCATTAGGTGGAGCTATCGGTATGGGTCATACTGCTGCTGCTACTATCGCTGGTACTGCTCGTAATCCGGGTCTAGGTGCTAAACTTATGACTACAATGTTCATCGCTCTTGCAATGATCGAAGCACAAGTTATCTATGCACT